>JASHQX010000130.1 GCA_030038895.1 Thermoplasmata archaeon | reverse complement strand
GGGAAGAAGCCGTCCTCCGGCAGGATGAACCCCATGTTCATGGGAATCGGCTCCGCGATGATCGCCGCCAGGTCGTCCGAGTGCTCCCGGGCGATCTTCCGCGTCGCTTCGAGGTCGTTGAACGGGGCGACGAGCGTTCGCTCCGAGAGGTCGAGGAGGATCCCGGGGGACGCGGGGGCCGACTTCGGGTGCTCGTGAGGGCCGGCGACCTGAAGGCGGGGTTTCACCCCGACGAGGAGGGTGTCGTGGGACCCGTGGTACGACCCCTCGAACTTGAGGACGTACCGCTTCTTCGTGTAGGCGCGGGAGAATCGGATCGCATGATGGGTCGCCTCGAGCCCCGTGGTGCTGAACCGGACCTTATCCATGGAGTAGCGGCGGCAGATCCGCTCAGCCACCTCAGGTGTCCGCTCCCACTCGTAGCCGTAGATGCTCCCGTTCTCGAGCTGACGCGTGAGCGCCTCGACCAGCTTCGGGTGCGCGTGACCGCTCTGGAGTGAGCCGAAAGCCATGTTGAAGTCCAGGTACTCGTTCCCATCCGCGTCCCATAGCGTGACGCCCTTCGCCCGGCTCACGTAGAAAGGGTACGGGTCCAGGAACCGGTAGTTCGAGTGGACCCCGAGCGGGCTCCATTTCCGGGCCTTCTCCCACAGCTCCTTCGAGCGCGGGGTACGCTGCTGATACTCGGCGTACGCAGCTTCGAATCTCGGGTCCATCGCACTCCCTCCCACGTCGTCCCGGCGCGAGACCAGGGCGGCGGGCCACGGACGGCCTCGGGGGTAGAAAGCTCTGCCCGAAGGAGTTCCGAGAAGTCGAATACCGACCCGCGAGCGTCAATAGTTTCGCCGGCTTTCAATTTCGAGGATTCATGGCCGAAACCGGGACGTTGGAGAATTACGTAGGCGGAACCTGGGTCCGGTCCCGATCCGTCGAGTCCTTGGAGGTTCCGGACCCCTCGAATGGGTCGGTCCTCGTTCGAGTTCCCCGTTCCGACGCCGAGGACGTCGACCTTGCGGTCCGCGCCGCCCGGAAGGCGTTCGAGACGTGGCGGAGGCAGCCCGTCGTCGAGCGGGCGCGCCGGGTCCTCGCGCTCCGGAACCTTCTGGAGGCGCACGTGGACGATTTCGCCCGATCGGTGATGCGGGAGAACGGAAAGACGCTCGACGAGGCCCGCGCATCGGTCGAGCGCGGGATCGAGGCAACCGAGTTCGCCGCTTCCGCTCCCACGACCGTCCAGGGTTCGTTCCTGGGGGACGTGACACCGGGCGTCGACACCACGCTCATCCGCGAGCCAGTGGGAGTCGTGGCCGGGATAACGCCGTTCAATTTTCCGGTGATGATCCCCCTCTGGATGGCCCCGCTCGCACTCGTGTGCGGCAACACGTTCATCCTCAAGCCGTCGGAACGAGTCCCGCTCTCGGCGACCATGCTGGCGCGGCTCTTCGCGGAGGCGGACTTTCCCTCCGGAACGTTCAATCTCGTCCATGGGGACGTCGCCGCGGTGAACGCGCTGCTGACCCATCCGGGCGTAAATGCAGTGTCGTTCGTCGGCTCCGCCCCGACGGCGAAGCACGTCTACACGACAGCGGCGGCGCACGGCAAACGCGTCCAGGCACTCGCCGGGGCGAAGAACTTCATCATCGTGCTTCCCGACGCCGACCTCGACCACTCGGTCCCGGTCATCATCTCGAGCGCCTACGGCATGGCCGGTGAGCGGTGCCTCGCGGGCAGTGTGGTGGTCGCGGTCGAACCGGGCGCGGACCGGCTCATCGAGCGCCTGGGCGACGCGGTCTCCCACTTGGCCACCGGTCCCGGGACTGATCCGGGAACGGAGATGGGTCCCGTGATCCGTGCGGAGAATAGGGACCGCGTGCTGAAATGGATCCGGGAAGGGGAAGCCATGGGGGCTCAGGTAGTCGCCCGCGGCACCGTGCCGACGGGGGGAGAAGGGTACTACGTCCCCCCGGTCCTGTTCGACCGGGTCCGCCCCGAGATGTCGATCGCCCAGGAGGAGATCTTCGGACCGGTGCTGTGCGTGATCCGGGTCGGCTCGCTTGACGAGGCGATTGAGATCGCGAACCGGTCCCGGTTCGGCAACGCCTCGGCGATCTTCACCCGGGACGGCAAGGCGGCACGTGACTTCGCCCACCGGATCGAGGCCGGGATGGTGGGGATCAACATCGGCGTGCCCGCGCCTGCCGCCTACTTCCCCTTCGCGGGCTGGAAGGGCTCATTTTACGGCGATCTGCACGCCACCGGTCGGGACGCGATCGAGTTCTACACCCATAGGAAGGTCGTCATCTCCCGCTGGTTCTGACCCGCGCGAATCGCCACCCGCATCGGACCTTGCGGGCTAGTTTGCACTACCGGTTCCGGTACGGGTCGCTGGGACGTCCTTGCGAAGTACGCCGGGCACGAAGCACAAGGCCGACACGAAACTCCCGATCGTGGCGATGAGAAAGACGGTCGTCACCGGGACCGCGGCCGCGAGCAGGAGGCCCGCGGCCGCCCCGCCCAATAGACCGCCCAGATTGAAGGCGGCCGTGAAGAGTCCCACCGCGCGGCCCCGTTCGAGCGGACCGCTCAAGTGGGCGGCTTCCCGGACCCCGGCCACGGTGAAGAAGACGGCGACCGGGAGACACCAGACGGCGAAGATGACCGAGTAGACGGGAAAGGCGGCGATCAATGCCCAGATCGCCACGTAGACGAGGGAGAACACGAGGAGGCTCCGCCGGCGTGTCAGCGACGACTCCGCCCAGCGGCCGGAGTACGGGGAGGCGATCATGTTGAGGA
>JASHQX010000129.1 GCA_030038895.1 Thermoplasmata archaeon | reverse complement strand
CAGGCCGGCAAAGTCTCGGACATGGGCGAACTCCACGTCATCGAGCCGATCCGCGTCGGCCGGCAGGCGATCGAGAGTGCGACGGACGCGGCGGTGATGGTCCTTCGAATCGACGACGTCATCGCCTCCAAGGCGAGCCCGCCTCCCTCCGGCGGCCCAGGTGGACCCGGTGGCCGCGGGGGCATGGGCGGCATGGGCGGGATGGGCGGCGGCGAATTCGGCGAGGACTAGCCGCGCGCTCGCACCTCTCTCTCAACCCCTTCTCGAATCCCCGGGGGTCGGTTCCCCGGGGACCATGGTCTTATCTTAAGAGGTTAGGTAGGAGGGCCCGCTCGCCGAAACTCGAGCGCGCGAAGGCATGGCGAAGCCGACCCGGATCTTCTTCGTCGCCGACCTCCACGGTTCCGCGATCTGCTTTCGCAAGTTCGTGAACGCCGCGAAGGTCTACCAGGCGAACATCTTGATCGTCGGCGGCGATATCGCCCCGAAGACGATGACCCCGGTCTTCGAGGGGAGCGGCACATGGTCCGTGACAGTCGAGGGGGAGACACGGACCGCGCGGTCGATCGAGGAGCTCGAGCGCCTGGAAGGGTGGATCCGGGACTCGGCGACGGTCCCGTTTCGCACCACGCCGGACGTCTGGCGGGAGCTGATCGCCGACCGGACGAAGGCCGACGCGAAGTTCCAGGAGCTCGAGCTCGGGGAGCTCAAGCGATGGCTCGAATGGGCGCGGACCCGGCTCGCCGGCTCGGGCGCGCGGCTTCTCCTCGGGCTCGGGAACGACGACTTCACTTCCATGGAGGGGGTGATCGCCGCGGACGGCTTCGCCGAGCTCACCGACGGAGGAATCCTCCGGGTGGACGATCGCCACGAGCTCCTGACGCTTCCCTACTCGAACCCGACCCCCTGGCATACGAACCGTGAGCTCCCGGAGGAGGAGATCGCCCGGCGCGTGGCCGCCGATGCCGGGCGGCTCGAGCATGTCGAGCGAGCCATCTTCAACCTCCATGTGCCGCCGCACAACACGCCGCTCGACCTCGCGCCCCGCCTCGCTCCCGGTTTCGTCAAGGTGATGGCGCCGGGGGGCGAGCCGGAACTCACGCATGTCGGTTCGACCGCGGTGCGCGCGGCGCTCGAGCGATTCCAGCCGATGCTCGGACTCCATGGACACATCCACGAATCGAAGGGTTCGGTGACGATCGGAACGACGACGGCGCTCAACCCGGGGAGCGCGTACACGGAGGGAACCCTATTGGGCGCGGTCGTCGACCTCGGTCCGGACCGAATCCGGGGAACGATGCTGACCTCGGGATAGGGACCTTCAACGTACCGTTGCGGTCATGTCGACCGAGGGGGTGGTATCGACCTCCTGCCACCAGGGGCCCCCGAAGAGGGCGAGGCGGCGCTTCGGGGTGAGCGCCCCGACCAGTTCCCGCAGGGTCCGGATTTGGCCCGAGATCTGTTCGCGCGGGCCGGGCGGGAGATGGCGAAGGATCGACGAGCGCGCGATCATCTCGAGGTTCAGTCCGAACGTCTTCCACAATCCCCAGTCATTCGAAAGGACCTCGGAGAGACCGCGCGCGGAGATCTCCCCCGGTCCCTCTCCGAGCGCGTGGTCGTGCACGAGGGCGAGGATGTCGCGTACGTCCTTCGCTTCCGGGCCGATCACGACCTGGCGCTTCCCGAACGGTTCGAGGACGCGCTCGGCGACCAGGGCCGAGTCTTCCTTCGGAATCCGCTGGATGTACTGGCCCTTGGCGAGGAGCAGGCGGGCCGGCGACAGTGTCCAGCCGTTCGCGCTCGCGTGCTCGACGTCCGATCGGATGTCGAACCGGTGGCAGAATTGGAATGCGTCCGCGACGATATCGAGGGTGCCGAGGACGACCTCCGAATCCTGCTCGGATACCACCATGTGCCAGCGAAGCCGCTGCCCGCCGCTCAGCGAGTTGTAGATCCGGTCGCCCGACGTTTCGAAGAATGTGAGCTCGCTTCCGCCCTCGTCCTGCGCCGAAAGGAGGAACTTCTGGAAATCCCGGACCTCCTTCAGGAGGACCGCGAGGTCCATGTCGTGGAGTTCGTGCCTTAGGCCGAGCGTCGGGTCGTTGCTTACCGGACACGTGAGCCGATGGGCCGTGCCGCCGAAAACGGCGAATCGGACCGATGGATTCCGGCGCCGGGCCACGCCGGCGAGCGCCACCGCCTTCGCGACGATCGGATCGGAGAGGTCCACGCTCGGCGCCAGCCCGAGCTCCTCCCGGGTGGACTCGACCGAACGGCGGAAGCCGAGCGGGAGGGAGACCGTGACCGTCTCTCGACGCAGGGGATCGATGACGAGGTCGACGCGTCGCTCCACGAGGCGACCGGAACCCTCCTCCCTTTAAACGACCCGGGCCCGCCGGTCAGTCGGGAGGCAGCTCCTTCGCGATGAGGTCGATCGGCACGCCGCGCGCCTTCTGGATCGCGTAGGAGACCCAGTAGATGATGATCCCGAGCACGAAGACGATCGGGAGGAACGCGAGATCCCAGAGGCTGTAGCCGCTCGTGATGCCGAGGTACGACGCGGTCGAGGAGGCATAGCTCACGAACCACGATGCGCCGAACGCCGCGACCCCGATGATCGTAAGGACCGGCACCGGCCCCGCCTTGGCGCGGACGATTCGTGGCGCCTGGTTGAACAGTGACTTCCTCACGAACGGGAAGATCGCCCCGGCGAGGCAGACAATCCCGACCGCGAGCCAGAATCCGAAGTTCGAGTAGCCGAGCGTGGCGTAGTCGAAGTACGTGGTGTACGTCTGGATCCACAGCGCGATCCCCGAGGATATCCCGAGGACCAGGACTGCGACCCAAGGGACGCCGTTGCGCGTCACGCGAGTGAGGAAGGAGGGGAAGACGCGGTCGAACGACCAGGCAAAGAGGTTCCGGGTGGGGACGATGAAGTAGATCAACGCAAATCCGAAGAACGTCAGGACCAGCCCGAAGGAGAGGAACGCGGCGAGGACCGGGATTCGAACGATCTCTGCGGCGAGATACAGTGGCCCCGGCCACGCCGTGCCCGGGGTCGTGAAGTACGACTGGCTGATCCCGATGAGGAATCCGCGCCCGAACGTGTAGTAGCTGGCGGCGTAGAGGCCAGCGATGAGAGCCGCGAAAATCAGGGGCGCGCCGAAAATCGCGAGTCCCTGGGTGCGGGTCGGGCTCCCCCGGATCTCCCCGCCGTAGTACGAGCTGTTCGCATACCCGATGAAACTCAGCATCGTGTAGACGATACCGTAGAACGTGCCGGTCGTCGTGATCGGCACCGCGGTCACGAGGGCGGAGTAGCTCGTGCCGTAGACCGGGTTCGAGTTGAAGTCGCTCGCGAACGTCGACTGGGGCGTCGCGACCAGAATCCCGATCATGATCGCGAAGATGATCGCGCAGCCGACGAACACGCCGACGGAGACCCGGAAGATCCACTTCGTCGGAAGGAAGCTGACGGCGATGACCGCGAGGAGGATGATCAGCGCAACCACGAAGACGTCCGTCGTGCTGGAAATGAGGGTCGTCGCCATCGATAGGGCTCCTCCGCCGCCTCCGGCGAGGGAGTACGCGGCGAGCATGGTCGGGATCGCGTAGTACGCGGTGAAGTAGGAGAAGAGCCCCGCCCAGGTCACGAAGACCACGGAGAAGAGCAGGTTGACTCCGAGTCCAACCGAGGGATGAAAGATCCTTCCGACGAAGATGTAGTCGCCACCGGACCTCGGCATCGCACTCGCGAGCATCCAGTAGACATAGCCCACGGCGACGTTGATCAGCACGCCGATCCCGACCGTCGTGATCAGGTTCGCATTCGGATAGAAGGCGGACGCCTCGGTGATCCAGAAGAAATTGACGATGATCCCCATCCCGAC
>JASHQX010000128.1 GCA_030038895.1 Thermoplasmata archaeon | reverse complement strand
CCCCGGTCCCACTAGAAACCATTAATGCCCGGGGCGACCACTTTTTCCGTCTGAGGAGCGGTCTCGCCCCTGGCGATGTCCGACGAATCGGACGCGGCGCGTATTTTACGCGACCGTGAGCAACGAAGAGCTGTCGAGCGTGCTCGAATCGACGAGGAGCGCACGGATCGTCGTAGAGAGCTGGGCCGGCTTCGATCGATCGCCGATCGGGGCTCCTCGGCACAGGTCGAAGAGACCGGCCGCCCGGTGGAACGTCCGTCCGCTTCCGCTCGAACATCGGAGGAGCCGCGTCTAATCCGACCCGAAACCAGCGGCCCAGTCGGCAGGAATACGATTCCTCCCGCCCCTCGGAAGATTGGCGGCGCGCTGCGGCCACCGATTCTCACCGAGTTTCTCCAGACCAATCCGATGGAGCGCTTCAACATCCAAGGGCTGAACGCGCAGAGGTTTCCGGATCTTATCGAGGCGGCTCGAGGGGACGTGGTCCTCCTCTCGGCCATCGCCCGCCAGGCGGAAGCCCTGATGGGCCGAGTGAAGCAAGAGGTGGACGACCCCCTGAGTGCGGGGGCGTTCCTCCGGGACCAAGTGTACGACTGGTACCAGGACAGTCCTCGCGAGGAAGATTGGTCGGATCGAAGGGCAGAGAGCTGGGCGGGGATCTTCGCCGATTCCCGTGTGAACGGAGGCCGACTCCAGCCGTGGCTCAACCTGCGGCTTCGGTCCCTCCACGCTCAGGCCTCTCGATCGGGTTCGTGGGGAGGCCGGGTCCGTCAGAGTCTGAGGCGAAACCGACCGGTGGAATCGTCCGTGAGTCGCACGCCGTTCCAGCAGATTCGCGCAGAGGTCGCTCAGGCGATCTTGGACGACCTCACCGCGCGCCGGCGTGATAAGGAGGGACCTGTCCCACTCGTCCGCCTGAGCGAGCTCGCCATCCGCCGGCAGGTGCCCACCATCAACGACGCGCTCGCCCAGCTATTCAACGGTCCCGAGACCGGCCCGTTCGTCGTTCTCCATCCCAACCGGTACCCCGATTGCGACGAGGTCCAGATCCGGCCTCCTTTGGGGAACGTGACCGGTGCAGCCCTCGCCTACAGCCTCGTGACCGGACGACCGGGCCGGAGGGCGACGGCGAAAAGCCGGGGTTCGGTCGAGACGGGCACCATAGCAGCGACGGAGGATTCGGAAGAGACCGACTCCGAGGAAGCCGAAGACGTGGACGCTGCTACCATCTGGGTCGCCGATCAGGTCGACGCGGCGGCCTGGCGCCGGGTAGTCAAGGAGCGGCGAAGAGAGCGTCATCGGCTCGACACCCCTCCTAAGGAGTACCACAGCCGTCCGGCGTACGCCTCGCTTCGGAGCCTCCTGCTGGAGGACCCTGAGTTTCGACAGTCCTTCCTCTCGGTCAAATGGCGGGGCCGCCCGGCCGGGCTACCGTTGCTCGCGACGTTGCTCCAGAAGGGCTCGCTCGTGCCAGAGGTCGTCACCGACCATGAGTACCTCGAGGCGGAACTTGGCGATCTGGCCCAGGGTGACCCCCAGTGGCACCCCTCGGACGAAACCTGGACGATCGGAGAGTGGACGGTCGTGCGGGAGGGCTCGCACGACAAAGGTTTCCGATTCACTGCGAAACGAGCGAAATAGCATCGCCGAGCAACGCACTCCACGCCGCTCGCGACCGGTGATTTCGAGGGCTCTACGACCCTTCGTCCCAGGACGGAAGCCGGTGGGCCAGCGTGGCAAGCTGATGGATGAGCAGCCGGTATTCCTCGAAAGGGTACTCCGGCTCCCAACCGCCGGCGGGGATCCGGGAGCGTCGGGCGATCCGTACCCTCCCTTCTGGTCCCGGAACAAGCTGAAGGCTGCTGTAGAACCACCGGGGGAGCGCGATTTTGTGGCCACCCCGCCCCTTTGCCTTCTGCAACAGTCGAAGGGTCTCCGGGAGGTACGAGGTCAGGAGGCTCTCCCCCACGGCCTCTCGCGTACCCGAGGGCCAGCTCGCCGGGATCCCCGGGGGAATGCGAAACTGTTCGAGGGTTTCGGGCGGACATTGATCGAATTTCGTGACCACGAACATCGGGTAGAGGGTCCGGAGCTTTCGATCCGGGCTCGTCGATACGAAGCGACCCAGGAGGTCGAGGGTCGCCGCGAGCATTCGGTCGTACCGTTCCAGCGGATGCCGTTCCGCTTCCGGTCGAGACGGCAGGAGCCGCGAGGCGTCGACCAGGGGCAGCACGACGGGGCTCTGGAAGAGCCGACGCGTGGAATTCTCGAGAATCGCGTCGTGTTCGGCCAGCTCGGCCACCGATTCGACCGAGATTCCGCCGACCTGCACCCGGAACGAATCAAACCCTCCGTCATGGCGGATCCCGGGACCCCCCAGCCGAGGGAACCTGCCGGACCGGAATCCGAACACGAACGACAGGGGATGCGTGTCCCAGTCGGCGTCCCATTCCGGAAACCGTCCGGCCACCAGTTCTCCGTAAATCCCTTCGAGCTGGCGAATCGTCTCCCGGTCAGCCGAGAAGCGGAATTCATCCCCCTCCTCGGTGCCGAGGCGAAGCTGGGCCGCGTAGAGGAGTCCTACGAAGGTGGTGAGGCCGAACCCCCGGTCACCGACGACTAGCGCGGATCCCATCGTCCGGCCTCGGTCGAATGAGTTCTCGTCCCGCTCGTCCTACGTCGAAGCGAACGCCTCCGCGATGCGGTTGTAGACGAGGCTCTTCCCCTTAATCGGGGGAAGCGTCGGTTGGTCGATGCTCGCGTCGAGCAGGGTCCACGACCCATCCGCCCGGACCCCGCGGGACGAAATCGCGAGTCGGAAGTGATTCATCGCGCTCAGGGTCGGGGCGTCGCTGATGGCGGGGAAGAGAGCGATCTCCTCCCCGGCGTGCAGGAGCTCCACCAGGTGGTAGAGTAGCTCGTTCCGGTACTGGTTCGAGCTTCCCCGGCACAGGATCAGCGTGCGTCCCTGGTGGTCGGCTAGAAACCGGCTGGCCAGTGTGTCGACGGCGGCCTTCGTGATCAGACGGCGAATTCCCGAGCCCCGAGGCTCCTGGGACTCCCCGGGTGGCCGGACCGCGACCGTGATCGGGTCGATCTTTCCGAGCGCTTTGGGGAACTTGCGGTCGAAGTCGATCGTGGCGGCTTCGACATCGGCGAATCGAAGCTGACCCATGCGCAGCGCGTCAAAGGGTATCACCACCGTGTGGTTCGCGATCGTGGGCCGGTTGTACTCATCCGCGACTCCCCGACCGAGGATCGAGAGCAGCACTTCGCGATTCGCAGGGGCGGGGTGGATCATCCGCGCGTCAATCAGCGTCCCACCCCCCGCGGTCTTCTCCACGCGAACGGGTGTGAGGTGACCTTCGAGGTAGCGCATGTAGAGCGGCCCGTTGAGGCCCCGAGACTCGGCCTTCGTTCCATACCCCTTCTCGTGACTGGCTCCGTAGATCCAGTGCTCGAGCTCGAGCACCGTTTCGTCGCTCATCGTTGTGGCTCCCCCCGTGCGTGACCCTCGTTGGTGGGTGCCTCGGCCCCTAGGCGGTAGCGGCGGTGGGCGGAGTCTGGAGCGTGGTCTGCTCGACGATCTCGTCCGGTACCTTGTTCGCAACGTCCCGGAAGTGCTCGATGAACGCGACATAGTCGTCGTAGGAGAAGTCCGGCTCTGCGCCGCCTTCGGCCGAGAAGCCCTTCCGGACGATGCGCGGAACTCCGAGCGGCTGCATGCCGGCCTCCGCGGTCTCGGTCCGGACCCAGCTGAAGAAGTACGCCGCTTGGTCGAAGTTGACCCCGGCGACCTTACCTCCGCGGATCTGAGAGAGCGTCTGCGGCATGAACACGCGAAGGAGCGCCTCCGCGTACTCCTTGCGCCTCCGCTTCTGTTCGCCGTCGGGAACGCCGCGGTGGAGCCCCAGCTTCACCAGCACCTCGTCCCGAACGCAGTCGAACTTCGAGAGGACGATCGCCGGGTAGATCACCGGGCTCCCGACGCTCAGCCCCTGGGTCTTCATCCGCGAGAACTCCTGCTTCTTGTACGTCTGGAGGGAGACAAGGAGCGAGGCGACCTCGCTGTCGTACTTCAGCATCTGGCGGAACACGGGCGAGTCGATCTCGGTCGTCATCTTGCTGCAGTCGACCAGAATGACGACGACATGGCTCTTCAGCAGCTGCTGAATGATTGGGCTCGCGGCCACGCCGGTTTCGATGAACTCTTGTACGTCCTCTCCCGAGACATCGTACGCGGCGAACGAGAGCTTCGCGAACGGATTGACCCAGTTCTTGTCCTTGAGCGAGGCGGGAAGGCGTCCCGATAGCGGCTTACGGTACCCAAAGACGAAGCCGATCTCCGTCATCTCGTCCTTGAGCGTGGCCCCGGGGAATCGGGCGTCCTTCATCCCCTCGTAGACCTGGCTCATGAGACGCAGCGACTGGAGCGGGGCATGGAATCGGAACGAATCCAACACCCTGGTTCCGTACTTCACCTGGGCTGCATAGAGAAGCCCGAGGAAGGTCGTCTTTCCGCACGCACGGTCTCCCAAAATCGCTGCCGGACACATGGTTCTCCTTCTCTCCTTTACTTATCCGCCGGGGGCCGGGAATCGCGCGACCGCTCTCGTGCCGGGTCGCCCAAGGGCGACGGACGCGAGCGGGGCGAATACTCGCCACCCGAAGGATCATGAAACGACGCGGTCGAACGACCCGACCCGGCGAAGGTTCCGTCAGCGCCCAAGGGGCGGTCGAAGACCGAGGCCGCCGCTTGAGGATCGGACTCTGATTCCGAGCGTCGGGTCGTCCGAAGTACCTCCTCCCCCAGCAGGTTCAGACTACGCTCGGTGCGAGCGAGACGAGCATCGAGGCCGCTCAGACGTGAGTTGAGGATCTCGGCTGCTCGCTCTACGGTCGGGTCCGGCTTCGGGGTCGCGGAAACCGGCGTCGGGGCCGGAGGAAGAATGCGGTGGAGCTCAGTGACCGTCAGGGTGCGAATCGCGAGTCCCATGGATACGAGGTCGGGGGCCGCGCACGCTTGGATCTCGGCGGCCAGGCGATCCCAATCGGGCTCCCCCTCTTCGGGCTTGATCCGGGCGAGGACTGCGGGGACGGCTCCTTCTAGGGTCCGAGCGATGAGCGAACGGACTTCCTCTTCGGTTTTTCCGAGCAAGTTCTCCGAAGCCACGGAAAGGAAGCCCGGTTCGGCCGGGACCTTCGCCTGGGCCTGCACCCGGACTTCCCAACCGGAAGCCCGGGTCCCTTCCAGTGCGTGCATCGAACGGACCGTAACATCGACGGCGATCGGGGCGAGCGAGAGGTACCCCACCCCTCGATCCCAGGGAACGACGAACACCCTCCCTCCGACCACGATCCTCGGCCGGCGGAGCGTCACATCGGAAGGAATGAGGGGAGAATCGGAGGTGGGCCGAGGCGCTCGGCGGCCGTAGAGGACCAGCGCGCGGTTCGGCGGTACCCGGACACTGCACCGGGCGTAGACCGCCCACAGCACTCCGGCCGCCGCCGCCGCGAATCCACCTGCCTCGGCTATCTGCCAGGCTATGTCGATGAGCTCCACATCCTGCCTTGCCTCACCCCGGTAGGTGCGCCGCGCGCGGCACGCGTGACGCGCTCGTGGTGCCAACCGTCGACCCGGACGAGGTCAGCAGACGCGGTCCCGAAGCCCGAAAAAACTCCGATGGGGACGCAAGAGTCTCCGACGCGGCCCGATTGAGCTGGGTGCGTCATCGACCTCCGATCCCCTTTCGGTCGACTCCCGCCGTCAGCGGAAGCCCGATGAAATTAATACGCACCAATAGGGATAAATACCTACCCAACGAACCAAGCTCCAGCAGCTCCTTCCGTCCCGTTTGGAGCCCCCGGAAGGGGGGCCTCGCAATTCTACGTACGCCAGGCTTTCCGAGCGACCGTCGAGCGCTTTGCCATCGAGGTGGGGAACTTGGGTCTACGGACTGATCGCTATCGGCAGGAAGTTCGGTAGGTGAGTCGAAATCCGCCGCGCGGCTTGCCCGCATCGTGGGGTCTTCCCGCCGTCTCGAGGGCATCATGTTACCTACGCCGCGAGGGGACTTCTCAACCGGGATGCGGGCGAGACGTTCGGGGAGACGGAGGCATGGCCGATCCGTGCCCGCGGTTCAAATCCTCGCTCGAAGGCGGAGCTGATTCACCGGCGCTCCCTTCTCTTCTCGAAATTGGTGAAGCGACCGTTGCACCTTCGGCGGATCCTCTAGCACCCCGGCCCGGCTCGAGAGCCTAGCGTGTCCCACTTCCAACGCGCTCGCGGCCTCAGGCTAGTGGTCTCGGCGCTGGGAGGGAGTAAGTCGACACCCGCAATCGGACACCAGTGGACAGTTTCGCCAATGGCGCGTTTTGCAATGCTCGAGCCAAAGTCGCACGAGACCGGTTTCGAGCCTACGCCGATTCGAAACACCCAAGCTCCAACCAGAAGGGTCAATGCCTAGCCGATGAGACGCGCGGAGCGCCTCCGTCGACCATTCCGTGTGGCATTTCCAACGTCCCCGCAGCTCTCGGAGGAAGATTTCGACGGTCTTCGGACCGATCCCTCGGATGCGTACCAGTTGCTCCTCAAGGGCTGGGAGGTCCGGCTCATTCGCCAGGGCCTCAAAGATCCCGGGTTGGTCGAAATATCGTGCGACTTCCAGAAGCTTGTCGGCGGTGCTGAAGTCATAACGGGTGTATCCGCCCGCATCGAGAATCCGAACGAGCTCGTCCCAACCTGTTCGGGTCACCCGAGTCGGGGTGCGAACACCCGACTGCAGGAGGAGCGACATTGTGCGAACAGCGGTGGCCACCGGGATCGGCTTTGCGAACAAGCTGGCCGCGAGGAACCACGGAAACCAATCCGACGGCTGGTCCAGATGGAGCCCGAGTTCCTCAGAATACGACGGCAAGGCGACCAAGACCCGTCGAATCCTTCGGGCTCTCGAGCTCACTCTCGGCGGCATCGGCGAGCTACGTGCGGACACGGTGCGTACAGAGTGAAACGGTCTTTGCATCTGCGGGTCCCGGCACGGATCTGTTGCCCGTCCTTCTCGCGGGCAATGATTCGGTGGTGTTGTGAGCCCAATGTCGGAGGGGGCCAATACTGAATTTTTCCTATCCGTGGCATCCAATCGAGACCCTCCTCTGGGCGGGGGTTTAATCTAAGAAAGTCCGTTCTCGGGCCGTGGCCACCACCGACCGACGACTTGCCGCGATAATGTTCACCGACATGGTGGGGTCCACGGCCCTGGCGCAGACCGACGAACCGGAAGCTCTACGCTTGAGGGAGGAGCAAGAGACGCTGGTCCGGCCTCTCTTCGCCGCTCACAAGGGCCGCGAGGTCAAATCGATGGGGGATGGGTTCCTCGCGGAATTCGACAGCGCCTTGCGGGCCGTCCAGTGCGCCATCGATATTCAGCAGCATCTTCACGAGCGAAACCAACAACCGGGAGCAAGGCTGATCCAACTCCGCATCGGGGTCCACCTCGGCGACGTGGAAAAACACAACAACGACATCTTTGGGGATGCGGTGAATATCGCCTCCCGAATCGAACCTATCGCGTCTCCCGGGGGAATTTGCATCTCCGGCGAGGTGTTTAGCCAGGTTCGAAACAAGATTCCGAACCGACTGGAGAAACTTCCGACGGCGAGCCTGAAGGGAATCCATGTTTCCGTGGACCTCTACCGCGTCGTGCTCCCTTGGATTGGAGGGGGGCCCGCCGCGACGGACTACGCTCCAGCCGGTCTCGGGGTTCTTCCATTCAAGAACATCAGTCCTGACCCCAAGGACGGGTACATCGCGGAGGGGCTGACGGAGGAGCTGATTTCCGTACTCTCCCAAGTCCGGGGACTCCGCGTCATCTCTCGCACCTCGGTAATGCAGTACCTGGACACGACCAGGTCGGTCTCTCAGATCGGTACGGAACTGGGCGTCGGATCGATCCTAGAAGGGAGCGTGCGGAAGGCGGGGAATCGACTCCGAATAACCGCTCAGTTGATCGACGCGCCTTCCGACCGACATCTATGGACCCAATCGTACGACCGGGACCTAGACGATGTCTTCGCCGTCCAGACTGAGATTGCCAAGCAAGTTGCGGCAGCGCTCGAAGTCGAATTGCGACCCTCCGAGCAAAACCGACTCGATTCGAGACGCTCCGTTCGTCCGGACTCGTATCTAGCTTACCTCAAGGGGCGAACACTGATTCATGATAGCATATCCAAAGCGGCACTTCAGGCTGCGAAAGAGCAGTTCGAGTCCGCGATCGCCTTAGATGCCCACAACGCGGCGGCCTACTCCGGCCTCTCGGAAGTCACTTTAATGATGGGCATGGTCCACCCAGAAGTTTCCCCGGCGGAATGGATCAAGATCGGACGAAGTCTGGTCGCCAAGGCGATCGAGCTCGACCCGAATCTCGCGGAGGCCCACGCGACGCTCGCCCTCGCACTTTGGGACGACTTCGACTACGCCGCCGCGGAGAAGGAATTCAGGATCGCCCTCGCGCTAAATCCGAGCGATTCGGAGGTCCATAATTCGTATGGCCTCCTTCTGGAGGATGAGGGTAGGGCCGAAGAAGCTCTCGTAGAGCTTCGACTGGCCGAGGAAGCCGATCCTCGTTGGCATTTGTGCCTCGGTAACCTGGCCCATTTGCTCATCTGGCTCGGCCGACTCGACGACGCACTCATCCGGATCCAGAAATACGGCGAAGTGGGCTCCGACTCATTGCGCCACCACTATCTCCTCGGCGAGTACTATCTCGCAAAGTCGGACCTCCCGCGGGCTATCGAGGAGATGGGGCGATGCGAGGAGCTCTGCACCGAGCCCCATTCGAAAGCCTTGCTTCGAGCGCACCGACACGCGCTGTCCGGCGAACTCGAGAAGTCGAGGGCCACGTTGCGAGCCGAGGAGTCTCTTCAGGACCGGCCCGAAATGGCCGAGGACGTCGCTTGGATATACTTCGAGACGGGCGATTTGGACCAGTGCTTTCGGTGGTTGACGAGGGCGATTGCGAACCAAAATGTATCAATTCGGGCTTGGCGCCTCGACCCGAGGCTTCAGCCCGTCCGGGCTGATCCGAGATTTCTGGCCATGTTACAGTCGATGAATCTTGCCTGACATTCCTACATTCGCGTAGTGTCGGAGGGGCGAACCACTGAATTGTTCAATCCCCTCACATGAGGACGGGGGTCGACAGGAACCCCCTGTACACAACCCCGCGGCTAGAAAAGAGTGCGAGCAGTCGAACCGCCGATTATAGACGTGGGCGGGCCGAGAGAGTCTTCGGTTCTCGGACGGTGTCCTCTCTTTTCGACGTGACGCCGTGCGAAATCCCGAAACCGGCTTAAAGCGGCAACCTCCTTGCCTTCCGGGCTTCGCCCTGTTGAAAGACGCATGGGAGAATACGTTGAGGCAAGCGGCCTGAGAACCTACCTCGAGCGACGTGGAGCCGGCGAGCCCCTCCTGCTGCTTCATGGTGGAGGCGGCACGGCGGAGTCGCTCTCCGCCCTGGCGAGCGCATTGGCGGAACGCTACGAAGTGGTAATCCCCGAAAGGCGTTGGCATGGGAGGACGGCCTGTGTGGGGAGCGAGTTGACCTATGAGATCATGGCCGCCGACACCGTCGCGCTCATGGATGTCCTTGGAATTACGAGCGCCTCTCTGGTCGGCCAGAGCGACGGAGCGAACGTTGCCCTGCTGACCGCCGCGCAACGTCCCGATCTCGTTCGGAGGCTCGTGACGATTGGTGGAAACTTCAACACCGACTACCTAAACCCCGACTCGAGAGCCTGGCTCAGGGGCCTCAATCCGGAGATCGCACGTCAAGCCTTTTCCTCGGTGGTCGAGCTCTACTTCAAGGTCACTCCGGATGCCGACGCCCGATTTCCAGCGCTCTTGCGGATGCTGGGAGGGCTGTACGCGTCCGACTGGAGGATTCCGATCGAAACGTTGTCGAAAATCAAAGCCCAGACCATGGTCGTAGCGGGCGACCGAGACTCCATTCCGCTATCTCACACCCTGGAACTGTTCCGATCGATCCCAAAAGCCCAGTTGTGGATCATTCCCAACGCGGACCATGAAGTCGCGCGCAAGCATCCCGACGTGGTCGGCCCTGGAATCCTACGATTCCTTGGTGCCTAGCGACCTTTTAGGGCGGTTACCGTGGGATCTGTGAAGGCACCCCCTTCGGTGGGCAGATGCCCGCGTACTGGAGATTCGAAACCTCGGAAGAAGCGAGAAAAGACGAGAGTTTTCGGTGAGAATTCGTCGAGAGGTGTCGGAGGGAGAACCACTGATTCTTGCATATCCCCAAAGGGCCGGCGAGTGGCGATCACGGGGCTCAGACGGGCTGGCACACCCGGCCAGCCAGATTCAGAGGCGGGGGCTTAATCTAACGAGGTCGTTCCTGGGTCGTGACCGCAACCCGCCGCCTCGCTGCCATCATGTTCACCGACATGGTGGGGTACACCGCGGCCGCGCAGGTGGACGAGGAGACCACGCTCCGGTTGCGCAAGGAGCAGGAGGACCTCATCCGCCCGGTGCTGGTCGCTCATCAGGGGCGAGAGGTCAAATCGACGGGCGATGGATTCCTCGTCGAGTTTGAGAGTGCGCTCAAGGCCACCGGCTGTGCGGTCGACATCCAACGGCGGCTTCACGAACGAAATGGGCGAATCGGGGTCGCACCCATCCAGCTTCGGATCGGACTCCACCTGGGGGACGTCGAGCAACAAGGCACCGACATCTTCGGGGATGCGGTCAACATCGCCGCACGGATCGAGCCCGTCGCAGAGCCGGGAGGCATCTGTCTGTCGGGGGCCGTGTATGAACAGGTACGGAACAAAATTCCCGACAAACTGGAGAAGCTTCTCCCCACCGCCCTCAAGGGAGTACAGATCCCGATTGAGCTGTACCGAATCGTGTTGCCTTGGGCCGTCCAGGAAGCCAGCCCGGGCCCCATCGGACCCACCGGCCTCGCCGTGCTTCCGTTCAAGAACATCAGCCCCGATCCCAAGGACGAGTACTTTGCCGAGGGACTGACGGAGGAGTTGATTTCGGTGATATCTCAGCTCCGCGGGCTGCGCGTCATCTCTCGGACGTCGGTGATGCAGTATCGGACCACCGCTAAGTCGATCTCCCAAGTGGGTCTGGAACTGGGTGTTTCCTCGGTCCTGGAAGGAAGCGTTCGCAAGGCCGGAAGCCGTCTTCGGATCACGGCCCAGCTGATCGATGCCCGTTCGGACCGGCACCTCTGGGCCAAATCGTATGACCGGGAGCTCGATGACGTGTTTGCAGTCCAGACCGAGATCGCCCGACAAGTGGCGGATGCAATGGAGGTCGAGCTGCGGCCCGCCGAGCAGGCAAGGCTCGATTCGCGACCTTCGGTAAACCCCGAGTCCTACCTCGCGTACCTCAAAGGACGGGCGTTGATGCACGAGTACTCCAAGGTCTCTCACGAAGCGGCGAAGGAACAGTTCGCGCTCGCAATCTCACTCGACCCGTCGAATGCTGCCGCGCACGCAGGTCTCGCCGACATCATCCGATATCTGGGAGGGTGGTGGGGCGTCGGGGGGCCCCGAACGGTCTGGGATGAGGAGGGGCGACGTTTGACCGCTCGCGCGATCCAGCTTGACCCCAACCTCGCGGAAGCTCACGCCTCGCTGGGTCTCATCCTATGGGACAGCTATGATTGGGCGGGGGCCGAGAAGGAATTCAAGCTCGCGCTATCGCTCAACCCCAGTTACTCGCTGGCACACAGATGGTACGGACAACTTCTCGAGGATCAAGCGCGGGTAGATGAAGCGCTGACGGAATTCATGCTGGCCGAGGGGTCAGACCCGCTCTGGCCCGACAACCTGGGCAGTCTGGCCGAGTTGCTGCTATGGCTCGGGCGATTCGACGAGGCCCTGGTCAAGATCAATAAACTCGGGGAAGTGGCCCCCGAATACTGGTGGTATCGTGCTAACCTCGCGTTTTACCACCTGCTTAGGGGCGACGTCGCAGCAGGCGTCCGGGAGTTCCACAAGTTCGAGGAGGTTCTTCCCAACCCCGCTTTCAAGCCGATCGCGCGTGCGTTCATACATGCGGTGTCCGGCGACATGAAGCAGGGAAGAGAACTCATCGACCGAGCGGTCGAGGCGCCTGAGGCTCGCCGCTATGCTGATAGAATCGCTTGGGTGTACGCCGAGCTGGGCGACCTCGACGCCTGCTTCCGCTGGTTGGATGCGGCGCTCACGGATCACGACCTCCAGGTGCTACTCTACCGGCTCTACCCGAGACTCGCACCGGTTCGTCAGGACCCGAGATTCAAAGTCATATTGAAGAAAATGCACCTCGCGTAACCCCGCCCCGAGGGTATTCCTAGGCGGCACTCACGGTCGCTGACTCGGTCCCCAGATGTGTCGGAGGGGGGTTTCGAACCCTAGGGGGGTTCAAATCCGCCCCTGAACCGAAGAACGAGCCGAGTTCGAGCCGCTAGTCACCGTTCTTTGCGTCGAAGCCGGTGAAACCCCTCTGGCAGCTACCGAGTCGCTCGTGCGTTCCGTGAACCGTCTGACGACAACCGCGGCTCCCTCTTCTCTCTGCAACTACTTTCGAACCGATGAGTAATGAAGCACCAATTCGCCATACGGCATAGCGCTCGATGAGAGGAGCTTCAAGGTCCGTTGCTGCGTCAACGACCGCCAGTACTGCGGCCCTTGGCCGTAGATGACCGGCATCACAAGGAACCAGTAATCATCGGCAAGATCGCGACGGATGAACTCCTGAATGAGCCGGGGACCCCCTTCGGCGATAATGTTGCCTCCCTTCTCGCGCTTGAGCTTGTTGATGATCGTGGCAAGGTCCCCTTTCATCAGCCGGGAATTCTCCCAGCCGAGGTTCTTCAAACGGTGAGAGAGGCAGACCTTGTCGACGCGGTCGAGAAAGCGTGAGTACTCGAACATGAATTTCGGGTCTTTCGGCTTGCGGTTCTTCTCGGAATGGACATCTCGATGTCCCACGAAGGACCGGCGTCCCATGATGACGGTGGTCACGTCATCGTAGCGGCTCGTCCACATCGAGCGAAAGAATTCGTCCGGCTCGTCCGGGTCGCCGGTGGGGAGGTCCGAACCGGGGTACTTCGGAAATGCGCCCCGGCCGTCAAGGGTCATGTAGAGATTGGCGGTAATCTTTCGGGTCATTCGCGGTCCTCCACCATCCGGGCGGCGTTCTCCCACATCGTTGCCACGGCGGTCTCCATCTCGGGCCCGTACATTTGGTCCCGGGCCTGGCGCGTAGGGTACTTCCAGTGGACCGTCACCCGAGTGAATCCTCCGACCGGCTCGAACTCGTCCGTCTCGGTCGCGACCACGCCGGGTTGAGAGCTGACCTCGAACGTGTTGACCACGCGACGAGGAGGATCCACTTCCAGGTACTCACCGAAGAACCTCACCGTCGATCCGTCTGGAAGCCGCACGTGAATCGAGTAGTGGCCTCCCTTGCGGAAGTCCATCTTCTCAATGGTGACGTCGCTCGGATTGGGCGAGAACACGACCGCCGCCGTAGCCGGATCCGTGAAGAGCCGGAATACTCGCTCCGGAGGCGCTCGGAACAGTCGGGTCGCCATGTTCTCGAGCTCGCTCGGCTGCGAGACCACGGTCGCTGGGTGGGCGCTCAACCTGTTTCTTGCTGCGGACTCCATGTCTAGCCCCTTCGCGGTGTTTGCTTTGGGGAGATGGAATCCGGAGGCTCCGATTCGACCAGCTTCTCGAGCCGGTCCAGCCGGGCCTCGACAAGGTCTCGGTAATCCTGCAGCCAGGAATCCAAGTCCCGAAACGGCTGGCGGCGCAGGGAGTAGAATCGCCGCTGACCGTCCGCCCGGACCCGGACAAACCCCGCCTTGTGCAGAATCCGGAGGTGTCGGGAAATCCCGGGCTGGCAAACTCCGAGAGTGGAGACCAACGAGCCTACCGACCGCTCGCCGGGCCGAAGCTGCTCTACGATCCTCAAGCGGGTCGGCTCTGCGAGGATCTCAAACGCCGCGGCCGTGACCGACATGTCCGGTCCATAAGCCTTAGTTTATATAAAGTGTCGCATATGAATGACCGGAGACTGGATTCTCGACCCTGGCAACGGATTTCCCGAAGGACGGCCGTGCCCGGTGGCGGGCGTCCGCCGTTAGGTGCAACGACTCCTACACCCGATGCCCTTTCGTTCGGGATACGTGTCATCCTATTGGCCCCTCAACTTCCGTTTAAGTCGCTCGCGAGCTGCAAGGGTCGTTGCACACCCACCCTCAGGATTCCTGCGGCTCAACCGGGCGGTTCCAACGTCGCAGTTGCTTTGCTGGTTGAGTGTCGGAGGGGGTATTCGAACCCCCTCGGGGCTCAAATCCACGGAAGAACCGAGCGGACGAGACCTATCGTTGGTAGACTCTGCGGCGTTGGTCGACCCTCTCAACGATGATCACTCGTTCAGAGGGCGAGAGTGCCGCGAGCAGGCGAAAGTCCCCCACGCGGAGCTTGCGTTCATCGGCGCCCACCAGTTTCTTGAAGTAGTGATCCGGGTTGGTGGAAGCATGCTCCAAGCGGTCGACGATTCGCCGTGCGACGGTTCGGTCCAAGGACCTGAGGTCGCGAATCGCTGTGTCGGTCCATCGGATTTTCCAAGGCGTCAGAGGCCCAACCGCTTCTTGACGAGATCGTGGTCGGTCACTCGTCGCGCGCGGATGTCGAGCCGGGCATTGAGCAGTCCCATACGGAATGAGTCTGTGTACAGCCCCTCGTCGTCCCCCTCCGGGACCAGAGCGATCAGCTTGTTGAGCAGCTCGTCGTAGGTCTCCCGAGGGGTCGCCTTGAGGGCCGCCAGCTTTTGGCGGGTGGACGGGGACAACTGGATGGTGGTAATCATTGGCTATGTGATGTCATATAGCTGACATATAGCTTTCGCCATTTTAGGTTGGTGAGCGAGGGATGTGACTCGAACGGACCCCGCGCCGTTGATTCGGGTGGAGTTGTTCCGATCCCTTCAAGTCCGGAGCGGGTATTCGAACCCTCCGGGGGTTCAAATCCTCCCGCGACTCCCGATTTCGCATCGTGGGTTCAGCTCTCTTTATGGGAGCCGCCAGACCCGGTACCCAGCGTTCCCACGAGCGTCGATATAGCACCCGCACGCTAGGTCCGTTCGTCGCGCGCCGACGTCTCCAGCGCCGCGAGCGGGCGATGGTCGCGGGCTACTCTCCGCCCTCACCAGTGA
>JASHQX010000127.1 GCA_030038895.1 Thermoplasmata archaeon | reverse complement strand
ACGTGGGTTTGGAACCCATCCCAGAAGCCGTCACGACGCCACTTGCGCATTCGGGCCCACACCGCCGTTCGATCCAACCCAACGTGAGACGCGATCTCGGCGACGCCGATTCGGGGGTCGCTCCCCCACGGCGACCAGACGCCGGCCGGGTACATCCACCTCAGGATGTCGAGGTCCAGGTCGTCCATGCCTCCCGTCACCCCCTCCCGGTTCGGGGTTCCAGACACCCGCAGAGCCCGTGCTCAAGGACCCAGGCAAACACGACCGGAAACGGGGACGATACCGTACGCGCCGGGAAAACCAACGACTCCCTCGCCGCACCCCAGGCTGGGTCCGAACCCCCGCCAGGAGCCACCCTGCCCACGCGCGTTCTGCGCGGAGACATCGTCTGCGACCTTGGGTTCTAGTCCATTGCCTAGTGCGTATATCACGACCAACACTCGTTCTGAACGACCCAACGCAGGTTGGCCAGCTCCGACCCGACCCGATCCGCTCCCCGCGCGCGTGCGGGACTCGTACCTATGGTGGGGCTGCTCTCAGTACGGGCGCCTTCCAACACGGAACGATACGTTCACGGACTCCCGAACCCGGGGCAGCCCGACGCACGACGTTCCCGCGGGGAGTCGCGGACACGGAGAGCATGGAGAATGAAAGGAATGGGTTGGTCGTCCGGGTCGTTCGACCCGGGCCAGCGATCGACTCCGGTACGACGGTCCAGGGCCTAGTAATCGTCGCGGTACCTCCCGTGAAGTCCACTTCGTAGTAGAGTGGGGCGACGGACGGAGCAACAATCACGGATTGCGACAGTGTCAACGTCGTGTTGAGGCTGTACGCGATTGCGGCGTTCCCGTGCGGGCCACCGAGGTTCACGTAGGGTCCAAACGGGTTGGTTCTTCACGCGGGCCTGCGAAGTGTGGGGCTGGCATAGTCAAGGAGCAACAACTTGCAGGCTCGGCACAACCATCCTTCGAACCACTGCCAGGGGATTGCTAACCGATCCGGCAGCAGGTCGCCCGTGAGTGACGGTCGGTCCGAAGTTCCCTTCCAGTCCAGCGTTCTAGCCATGATCGAGCCGGAATCCATGGGCTTGCCGCAGCGCGGGCACGCCGGGGTCGAAGACATAGCCATTGGCACCGGCATTCGTCCAAGCAAGGTAACGATTCTCTTTCCGACGTGAGCGTGCGCTCAAGGCTTCGGGAACGAGTACCTTGTCCAACTACCCCTCCAGAAGAGCCGAGGAATAGAGGACGAGGAGACAGATTTGGCGAGATTCCTCTCCTCGCTTGGGGGAAGAGGCGAGGGCGGTGCGGGCGGGTTAGAGGCGCCTTGCGAGACGGTCGAAGGAGAGGCCCCCGGGCGCGGCGGGTCTTTACGGAACACCATGAAGAGGGCGACCCCAACTAGGAGGACAGCGAATGCCGCGAAGGACACGTACCAACCGATGGACGGACCCCAGCTATCAGGACCGCCCACCAGACCCCACTCCGCGAACCCGGAACCGGAGAACGAGGACCAAGGCCCTACGCCAGTGCAAGAGGAGCAGTGGGCGATGGGAATATCCTGCGAGAACGCCCCGGGCAGCGATTCCGCAAAGAGTCCCGGGGCGGCGATGGCGAGCACCAACGCTAGGACGGCGAGGGTGATCACGGGAAAGGGTCGGAGGGGTTTGCCTCGACCGACCACGCCGATGGTGCCCGCGATGATCCCAAGCGCGGCTCCTGCGGTAAGCATGCCAAAGCTGACCCCGGCGACGATGCCAGTGTGGTTCTCGTCGGCGTTGGAGTAGGACGTCCGGGTAGGGCACCACGCGGGGTGCCCGGTGCAGGTTAACCAAATCGTCCCGCTCAGAGATGGAGGGCCCAGGTAATAGGTAAAATTCGCGGTCCCGTAGTTGCCGGCGGGACCTCCGGCCCACGCGTAGTTGTAATAATACCACGGGGTGAGAAGCGCGGCGATCAGGAGAATCCCTCCAACCAGGATGATGACCGCTCCGACCAGTCTCCAGGCCTTCCTGCTCGCCACGGCTAACCTTGGCGTCCTCTATGCGAATTCCCCGCTTAGTCCCTTGGATGAACGCGGGCTACTGACGTTAGTGGTGTCCGGGCAGGGTGTCGCAGAGGCTGATCCCGCCGTTCATACCCCGGACTGTGACTAAACCGTCCGAAAGGCGCATCTTTACGTCCGTGGGGTTCGATTCAGCCCTCTCGAGAGTGCTCGAAAAGATCTCTGACCTTTTTCCACGTGACCCGTTTGGCGCACTGGGGAGGGCCCGACCCTTCGGTAAACCCGAGCGGGAAGCCAATGTGCGGGACGACGATTGACCAATTGACTCCACGCGACTCCGTTCAGAGGGCTGAGCGGAAATCTCGGGCGTGGACCGACAGGGGACGGACCGACCAGCCCCTCTGCATCACGTTGGCCGGGAGCGGACCGCGTCGGGTGGTTCGGCCGGGGAACGGTCCTCCCCCGAAGGGGCGTACACTTTCCAGCGATACTCTCATAGGGTCGGAGCGGCTCGTTTCTCCGATGGAATCTCCTCGGGAGACCACCCCGGCACCGGAGGCCCCCGAGACCGTGAGCCTCTCGGCCCCGGCGAGCGTGCTCGAGCGCTGTGCGACGGGCATCGAGGGCCTCGATAACCTCGTCGGCGGCGGGATCCCTCGCGGGAACATGGTCTTGGTCGCGGGCAGCGTCGGGACCGGGAAGACGACGCTCTGCCTCGAGTTCCTCGTCCGGGGAGCCGAGCGCGGGGAGCGCTCGCTGTTCATATCGGTCACCGAGTCGTCGGCCAAGCTCATCCAGAACCTCTCGACGTTCGAGTTCTTCCACCGCGACCTCATCGAGCAGGGCTCGCTCATCTTCGTCGATCTCCCCATCGTCTACGACCGCCTCGGCCTGAGCCATGAGGAGCTGGCTCCCGAGGAGATCGACATCCTGATCCGCACGATCCGGGA
>JASHQX010000126.1 GCA_030038895.1 Thermoplasmata archaeon | reverse complement strand
CACCTTCGACTTCTTGGCCAATTCGTAGATCTCTTCGACGCCGTTCAACTCCACAGTAATCATGACTCCGGCCCCTAGCGGCGTACTGACCCAGTCGGCGTAGTCCTTCGCCATCCCCCGCAGATTCTTCGGGATTCGCCCCAACGCGATAACGGCGTCCCCGATTCCCACCCCTGCGTAATCGAGGTGATTATCGTCTCCCTTCGTTTCCCACCGGGTGTCGAACCCGAGCGACTTGTAGAATCTCACCGAGCGATCAACGTCCTTGACGTTCAGCATCACGCTCATTTCCGCCTTCATCGGAACCGACCCATTCGACCGAATGGCCTGATGAATTAATAGGTCGAGGCGAGGCAATCGCTTCCCGGTTTAGAGGACCTACCGTTTGTTGGAACGAGCGGTGACGCTCCTTGCATCACTCGATCCGCAGGTTGAGGGGGCGAACGTGGCCGTCGTTCGCTCCGCCGACGACGTCAGCTGGGACGCGCCTTCTTCTTCACTCGAAGCAGCCTCTCCAGCTCCTTGACATTCGTCCTAAGATACACGAGATCGGAGTGGAACAACGAAACTCCCTTGCTCAGACGAGAGAATTCACCCGCGAACTCCCGCGAAGTAAGAAGACGCTCCAGCTCACGGGCGTGTCTGAGTACCGGTTCAATTCGGAGGCGTACCCAGTCGGTACGAGAAGCCTCGCGAGAGAAATCCTCACGCAGTTTCTCGAGCGACTTTCTCAGCTCTGGAATGGCACCTTTGTACACTCGATCCACCATTGTTCACTCCCATTCGAGCGCCAGTGACTGACACCAATCGAGCTCTTGGTGATACCGGTAGCACAATTCTAGAGTCCGGTCAAACCTTCTCCCGCCGGGTGACGGGAATAGTTATTTGGTAAGTGGAGCGAGCTTCTGCCCATGGTCACAACCATCGACTTGATGGACTTCGTCCACGAACTACGAGGGGATTTCTTCGAGTGTGCGGCGAAGCTGGGCTGGAAGGAGTTCACCAAAGATCGAGGCACGAGCATGCTCTCTTTCCGCGACGTCTTTCTTCATCTTGCGTACGTCGAGGAGCAGCACGTGACCGAGTTTTGTGAGAATAGACCCACTCCTTGGATGCGGGAGGTGATGAAAATTCCCAAAGACCGCTACCTCAGCATCCCCGAAGTCCGGAAACGGCTCCGAGAGGTCCGGGCCATGGGAGACGTGAGATTCAAGAAGTGGAACAGCGAGGAGGAGCTTGCGAAGCCTGCGGTCTGGGTGGCGTCGCGGAAGTATCCTCTACGATTGTCGCGAGACTCCGCCCTCGCGCAGTGCGTGACGGAGCACCTGCTGCACCTCGGTGAGGTGGAAGCGATGCTTTGGCAGCTGGACATCGAGCCGCCGACCACTTTCTGGATCGACCGGCGGGTGCTTCACGGGAAGTGGCCTCCTCCGAAGTCAGCACTCGTGAGAGGGCGTGTCCTTAGGCGCGCCGCCCAGAAACGTCGGTCCACTTCTCGAGGCAGACGGGAGCGCTGACCAGGGGGCACCCGCGGTTTGAAAGGCTCCTCATATCGGAGGAGATCATGAAAAATCACAACATCCAGGTCTGACCACTCATCGGCGGGTTCGATGGTGCGGGCTTGGGAACCAACGACAGGTGCGACACGGACTGCCGGCTCTTGGGTGGCCCAGGCTCGAGACCGCTCGATGATCGGAGCGTACCGGGCCTCCTTCATGTTCGAATGACGCACGGCGGGAATCTACCTGCGGTACTGAAGCCGCCACCGACAGAATGCAACGCCGTTGAGCTCTGGATCTATTGACCGTTCTCTAGACAGGATTCGCTTGCGCCTATCGAATCTATCGCGGGCGCGACGACCTTTACGCCACTGATTGAGCGGGACCTGATACGCCCCGGTAATCTCGCGCGGGATAGGAACGCGACGGCTCCGGGTGCTCACGGTCGCTTGAGAAACTCCTTCGGGGCTCGGCGAATGAGGTCGTCCAAAAGGCCGGCCACGTCCCTCCGAACCGGCCTCCCGTGTCCCGGCAGGAGACATTCCACCGGAAGCCCTCGGAGTCTGCTCAACGACCCGACCGCTTGCTCGAGATTTGATGCCATTCTGGGCGCCGGCAAGGTCAGTCGTCCTCGCCTCTCTACGACCGAATCGCCCGAGAAGAGAATCTGCCGACCAGAGTCGTAAAACGCGACTTCCCCCGGCGTGTGTCCCGGAACGTGCAGTACCGAGAGCGGACCCACTCTGTCCCCTTCCTTCAGCATCACCGCGACCGGTGCCGGGTGAACGCGAGCGAAGAGACGCATCAAGAAGGGCATCGGAGGCTTCGCCCGACCGTCCACGTACGACGCGTCCTGCTCGTGGCACTCGAGCGAAGCGCGGGTACTCTGAATCAGATAGGCAGCTCCTCCCATGTGATCGAGATGATGGTGGGTCAATAGGATCTTCGTGATCTGATCGGGACTTGCGTCTGCATTGCGGATGGCACGCTCGATCGGCCCGGCCCTGCGAGAGAGGCCGGTGTCGATCAGGTAGGTCTGAGGCCCATCCTGAACCGTGTAGCAGTTTACGAAACTCGCCGCGATCCAGCCCACACCGTCCAGCACTTGATTCCCAATGACTGGATTCGAGCTATGCATCAGTCCCCTCCGCTCGCTTCGGCGTCTGGGTTCGAAGCTTTAGGAATCAACGGCTGACTGAAAGGTGTCAGCGTAAACCATGGGCCGAGATCGTCCATGCGGCCATCACCGAGCGGCATAGGTCCGCAAAGCGATTCTCACGCCGGAGTCGAGCCCCCCGCGACTTCTACCCGCATTTTATGCCAGGCCTTGCGTGCCTCTTCGACGGACCCTTCGTCCTCGATCGAGGAGATGTCGCCCGGGTCACGGTCGAGGAGCACCGACTTCAGCACCCGGCGCATGATCTTGCCGCTACGGGTCTTCGGCAGCGTCGAGACGAAGTAGATATCCCCCACCACGGCGACCGGTCCCATCTCGTCGCGGACGGTCCGAGTGAGCTCTGCCTTCAGGGACTGGGAACCTGTCTGTCCCCTCTTGAGAGCCACGAAGGCGGAAATCAGCTCTCCCCGGAGCTCGTCGGGCTTGCCCACGACCGCGACCTCGCCGACAGAGGGGTGGCGCAGGAACGCGCTCTCGACCTCGATCGTTCCGATCCGGTGTCCGGCGATCTTCAGGATCTCGTCGGCTCGGCCGCTGAAGAAGAAGTAGCCATCGTTGTCAACACAGGCCGCGTCCCCGGTGTAGTAGACGCCGGGAATTCGCATCCAGTAGTCGCTCTTGTACCTCTCCCGTTCTCCCCAGAGCGTCGGGGTGAGTCCGGGGAACGGTTGGGTCAGCACGACGATCCCTTTTTCTCCCGTCGCGAGCGGGGTCCCCTCGGGGGCTCGGATCTCTGCGTGAACTCCTGGGAGGGGGATTCCGGCAGACCCCGGTTTGATGGGCAGAAGGGAGACGCCGTACGGATTGGCGAATATCGGCCCACCGGTTTCGGTTTGCCACATGTGGTCGATCACGGGAACTCGGTCGAGGAAGAGGCGCTTCTGCATCCACTCCCACGCCGCGGGATTTAGCACTTCTCCGGCGGAGAATACCCGGTTGAGCGGCCCTAGGTCGAACCGCTTTGCGGGTTCTGTCCCGTAGCCCATCAAGAGGCGGATGGCCGTAGGGGCCGTGAACAGGCCGGTGACGCCGTTCTCCTGAATCGTTCGATAAAACGTCTGAGGCCCGGGGTGGTCGATCACCCCTTCGAAGGCTAGGGTCGTGCAGCCGACGAGAAGGGGAGCGTAGACGATGTAGCTGTGACCCACCACCCAACCGATGTCGGATGTCGACCACCAAATGTCGTCCGGCCGAAGGCCGAACACCCAATCCGAGGCGCTGCGAATCCATACCGTATAGCCGCCGTGGACGTGGACCACGAGTTTGGGCTTCGCGGTAGTGCCCGACGTCGCCAGGATGTAGGCGGGTTCGTTCGCTTCCATGGATTCGTACGCGTCCGATTGCCCGTCACCTCTCGCGAGGAACTCGCTCCACAGGAGATCGCGCCCCGGACGAAGGGTCGGGACCTCGGCCCCGCGAGGTACGATCACGACCTTCTCGATGGGGAGCCCAGGCTCCGAGAGCGCCGATTCGACAAGTCCGAGCAGGGGAGCCTCCTTGCCTCTCCGATAGGTCTTGTCCGCCGTCAGAAGCACCTTTGCGCCCGAGAGCTGGATCCGTTCGGCAAGCGCCCCGCTTCCGAAGCCCGCGAATACGACCACATGGATTGCTCCAATCCGCGCGCACGCCAGCATGGCCATGATCGCCTCGGGCATGGTGGGCATGTAGAGCGCCACCCGGTCCCCTCGGGCGACCCCGAGGCCGCGCAGCGCGGCGGCCACCCTCTTCACATGATTCCAGAGGTGGAAGTAGGTCAGGAC
>JASHQX010000125.1 GCA_030038895.1 Thermoplasmata archaeon | reverse complement strand
TGCGCGCGCGTCCACTTGAACCGGTGGCCGACGCGGCCGAGGTGGAGCTGCTGCTTGCGGCAGGAGCTCGAGCAGAAGTGGTAGACGGTCCCGTCGCGCTTGACGAACATCGTGCCGGTCCCCGGCTCGATCTCGGCGGCGCAGAACGAGCACTGGCGCTTGACGACCATGATCGGTGCCTCAGCGGACGGAGAGTTTGCGGGCCTCGCGGGCGGTTTCCCGAAGGATCAGGACGTCCCCGAGCCGGATCGGTCCCGCGACGTTCCGGGTGATGATCTTGCCGCGATCGCGCCCGGCGAGGACGCGGACCTTCACCTGGGTCGCCTCGCCCGCCATCCCCGTGCGGCCGACGAGCTCGACGACCTCGGCCGGGGAGCCCTTCTCTTCTGGCATCGATCGGACCCTCGCGCGCCTACTTCTTCAGCGTCGGGAACGTCGCGGCGAGTTCCTCGAGGAGTGCCTTCGCCTCGCCCGGCTCGACGACCGCGACGCTCGCCGCCGACTTCGAGAGTCCGGCGGATTGGCCGAGACGCTGCTTCTTCGGGACGTAGAGGTACGGGATCCGCTTCTCCTCGCAGAGCATCGGTACGTGGACGAGGATCTCGACCGGGTCGACGTCCTCCGCCATCACGACGAGCTTCGCTTCCGCGCGCTCGCTCGACTTCGTCACTTCGTTCGTGCCGACCCGGACCTTCCCGGTCTCGCTCGCCACCTGGACGAGCTGCAGGGCCTTGTCGGCGACATCGCTCGGGGTCTCGAACCGCACGTAAATCGGTCGCGCCATGGTTCCTCGCGTCAGCGGAACCCCCGGAGAGGGGGGTCCTCGGCTCACGGGTGGGGCCCCCCGGAGTTCTCGGGATACTTAACCATGCCGGGGGCCGACGCGCTCCGGGGAGGCCCCGCGGACCGCCAGGGGCCGGCTACGAGGAGGAACTGGGGGCGGAGAGGAACGCGGCCGGGGCGAGCTCGGGGTGCGCCGCAAAGTAGTGGCGCGTCGGCTCCATCAGGCGGTCGAGCACGGCCGTGACCGCCCCTTTCAAGTCCTGCGGGTGGAGCCGGCCGGCGGACCACGCGGCGGTGAATTCGCCCGGATCAACGAACTCGACCGGTCCGCCATGCGCTGCCGTCCGGTCGACGGCGAGCTTCGCCTCCCACGGAAAAACGATGAACCGCACCACCTCGACGATGGGATTCCGATCGACCTGCTTCGGCGGACAGAACGCCCCGGCGATGCGGCGTGCGATCTCGTCCGGGTCGGACGGGATAGGGATCCCGCTCGACGGGTCCGACTTCGACATCTTCCCCTCGCCGACAGCGCCCGTCGAATCCATGCGCCCGGTTCCCTTGAGCGAGGAGAGCAGCGGGGTGTGGACCGCCGTCGGGACCGGCCAGTTGTAGTGGTGCGCGACCTCGCGCGCGAGGACGTGGGCGCGCCGCTGGTCCATCCCGCCGTACGCTAGGTCGACCGGGAGCTCGAAGATGTCCGCCGCCTGCATCGAGGGATAGAACAGGCGCGAAGTGTCGAGGTCACTCGCGTCCTCGCTCCGGCCCATGATCGACATCGCCCGTTTCGTCCGGGCAAGGCTCGTCGCCTTCGCGACGCGGACCACGCGCGCCCAGTAGTCCGCCGAGCCGGTGAGCTCGTGCGCCCAACGGTACCGCACTCGGTCCGGATCCGCGCCGAGGGCGGCGAACGCGGCGGCCATGTACCTCCCCGACGTCCGGATCCGCTCGAGGTCCCCCCCGAGTTTGTCGTTGATCCACGCGTGCCAATCGGCGAGGAAGACCGTGACGTCACACCCTGCCTCGGCGAGGTCGATGATCTTGCGCGCGGTGATGAGGTGCGCGACCGTGAGCGCGCCGGAGGGCTCGAACCCAATGTACGCCTTCGGCCGGTCGTTCGTCTCGAAAAGGTTCCGGACCTCCTCGCGGGTCAGGACCTCCTCGGTGTTCCGGACGACCCGTTCGAACCGCTCCTCGGCGTCCATCCACTCTCGGGTGAGCCGAGCGCCCTTATCGCGTCCGTGGGGGCTCCGACGGGTTCCGGCGGGGACCGGGTTGGCGGGGAATATACATTAAGTCCTCCCCTCACGCTAGTACAATCCTCTCTCATGGACGGTTCAGCGGACAGCGTGGCGGTCGGGGGAGGTCCCCCACCGCCCCTCTCGGTGGCAGAGTTGGCCCGCGCGCTCGGGGTGAGCCCCGAGTCCGCGGAGCGACTTCAGAAGGCCGGCCTCTCCTCGCCCGAAGCCGTCCGGGTCGCGGGTGATGCTACATTGACCGCCGCCGGCCTATCCGCGGACGAGATCGCCCGGCTGCGCGCCCCGGCCGCATCCCTCGATCCGGATCGGATCGTGGAGCGCTGGGTCGGCACCGTCCGCCGCCCGGAGCGCGCGAAGCACCGGCGGGTGACCGCGACCCCGAAAGAGTCAACCGTGGTCCTCCGCAAGTGGGTGGAGGGCGACGACCGTGCGATGGAGGATTGGATCCGCTCCTCCGAGATCGTGGGCCCGGCCCCGGACCTCGTTGCGAAACCGGCGGTGCCCTCCGAGGAGCGCCGGGCGCCCGAAGTCACCGCCGCGGCTCCCGTCCTCGAGCGCGAGGAGACCGTCGTCCGCTGGCTCACCGGGCTCCTCGACCGGGTCAAGAGCGACCAGTTCGACCCGTCGACGATGATCCAAGAGGTCCAAGACCTCCACCGGCAGCTCTACGACGAGCGCGCGAAGCGCAAGCAGCTCGAGGATGAGGTCGAGCATGTGAAGCGCGGGTCGATCGCGGTGATCAAGTACGTCCGGGCTCGCGAGGCGAAGGAGCGCGAGCTCGCGGTCCGGACAAAGGAGGACGAGATCGCCGAGCTCAAGCTGCGCCTCCTCGCCCTCGAGGGCGTCGGTGGCGAGCGGCCCCCTACGCCCTCCCCCTCCACCGCCCCCGCGGCCAGCGCTCCGGCGAGCTCGGTGATGACCGCGGACGTTGTCGAGAAGGCGACCCGTGAGCTCGACCAGCACCTGCGCGAGGAGTTCGCGGAGCGCGAGCACGAGTACATCGAGCGGGAGACCGAGCTGCGCCGACGAATCGTCCAGCTCGAGGGAGAGGTCCGGAACCTCTCCGCCGAGTCGGAGCGGGCGCACGAGCGCGAGCAGCTCCTCGCGAAGGACGCTGGGGGGCTCGCGACCGACGTCCAGCAGCGCCTAGAGGAGGTCACGCAACGCGAGAAGGACCTCGTCGCGCGGGAGAACGAGCTAAGGACCCGCTTCGAGGAGATCAAGCTGAACTCCGAGGAACTCGAGCGTCGGCGGTCCACCTTCGACTTCAAGGAGCGCGAGCTCGCCGCGTACGACACCCAGCTCCAGACCCGCCGCCAGGCCCTCGACATCGAGGCTCGACGCCTCGAGGAGATCCGTCGGGAGACCGACACGACCGGGCGGGGGCCGGGAGACGAGGCCCGACGCCTAGAGGACCTCCGCCATCAGCTCTCGGAGAAGGAGGTCGAACTCCGCGGACGGGAGCAGCTGCTCCAGACCCGGCTCCAGGAGCTCGAGCGGATGGCCGGGGTCGCCGCCGAAGCGGAAGCGAAGCAGATCCACGAGGACGCGAGCGCGGCCGCCCAGGAGGTCAAGGTCCGCAGCGGGGTCCGCCGCCTCGATGATCTGCTCTACGGCGGGTTCCCGGCCGGCGTGCAGATTCTCCTCAACGGGCCCGCGCACACGGGCAAGGACGTCCTCGCGCGCCTGTTCAGCGCCGAGGGCCTGAAGCAGGGCATCCCATCGATCTGGATCGTCACCGACAAAACCCACCTCCAGGTCCGCGAGGACCTCGCGGGCCTCTTCCCCGGGTTCGCGGAGGCGGAGAAGAAGGAGCTCGTCCGGTACGTCGACCTCTACTCGCGGGCGGTCGGCTCCGCGCAGTCGAGCCCGACCGTGCGGCTCCTCTCGTCGACCGACAAGGGGGTCCTCGACCAGCTCGCGACGGCGGTGAACCAGTTCGCCGAGGAGCTCAAGGAAAAGGCTCCGGCGTACCGGCTCATCTTCGAGTCGGTCTCGACCCTCACCGCCTACCTCGACATCGGCGCGACGTTCCGCTTCCTGCAGCCGTTCGTGGGTCGGCGACGGATCGACGGCGCGGTCGGCTACTACGAGCTCGACAGCGGGATGCACTCCGATTCCGACCTCGAAACCCTCGAGCACATGGTCGATGGGTCGATCAATTTGAAGAACGAGCAGCTGAAGACGTTCCTTTCGGTCCGCGGGATCACGGACGTCCAGGCACGCGCGTGGGTCGGCTACACGTTCAACAAGCGCTCGTTCAACCTGGGTTCGTTCAGCCTCGAGCACATCCGCTGAGCGAGCGGATAAGAACCCGTTGCCAGTGGCGGGACGCCGATGGCGCGCCGCGCAGACCCGGGCTCCCCCACCCCAGTACGGACCCATCGGTACGTCGCTCGCATCGAATGGACGGGGAACGACGGGACCGGCACCCGGGACTACCGCTCGTACCGCCGCGACCACGTGATCCACTCGCCGGGTAAGCCCGAGCTCGCCGGCTCGGCCGACCCGGTGTTCCGGGGGGACGCGGGGCGATACAACCCCGAGGAGCTCCTGGTCGCGTCGCTCTCCGCCTGCCACATGCTCTGGTATCTTCACCTCTGCGCGACGGGTGGCGTGGTGGTGACCGACTACCGGGACGATGCGGAAGGCTCGATGGACGAGTCGCCCGACGGCTCGGGGCGGTTCTCGCTCGTGACCCTCCGCCCCCGGGTTCGCATCTCGGCCGGCGACCCGAGCCGCGCGCTCGAGCTGCACGAGGCCGCGCACCGCCACTGCTTCATCGCGAATTCGGTGAGTTTCCCCGTGCGGTGCGAGCCGACCGTGGAGGTCGAAGGTCAGACCAAGGTCTAAGTACCCGCGCGGGGCTCGTCGTTTCGCTAGGCTAGACCGGGGGGTTGGGCGTCCCCTTACACACCGAAACCGTCCTTAGCGGGGGTGACAGGCAGGAGCGACGTTCGGGCGAGAGGCGCGTCTCGCATTGCTTCGTAGAAGCTCTGTTCCGCTGGGCCGCGGGCACCGCGACGAGCGCTCGGAGGAGCGCCCTAGCGGTTATCCATCACGGAAACCGGGTCAGGTCCTGACGGGAGCAGCCTTACCGTGACCCGTTGACGCTGGCGGGGCGACGGGGCCGAGGAGCGTGCGGGGTCTCCGCGCCACTCGTTCGGGCGGCAATCCTGCTGGCCTAGCACGTCCTCCGCCGGCCCTCGCCCGTGGATTTAAGTACAAGGTCCTCGCGTTTCTTCGGTGCGGCACTCCGGCATGCACACCTACATCGATCTGTACTTCGCTCCCGACGGACTGGTCCCCCGCGAGGTACGGGACCGGGTGAAGGCCCGGACGGGCCTTTCGTTCATCCGGGGCAAGCACGACCTCGTATTCGAGTGGAGTACCGAAGAGCAGTTCCGCGAAATCCTTGACAAGATCCACGACGCGCTCAGGGGGACCGGTGCCTTCTACCGCGTCGAGTCGGTACCGGACGAGATGGGCGGGTTCGTGGAGCCCGTACCCTGGCCGGCCCTGCCGCGAACCGAGAAGCTGCGCTAGCGGGTCAAGGCCCCCACCCCCCCATTTCCAGTGGAAATCCGGGGGCTACCAGCCTTCCAAGGTGGGGTCGATGGCATCCCGCGTCATCATGGCGCGCCGGTCCCTAGGAATCTCCCGTTTGGTTCCGTTGGCATAGTCGTAGCAGACGATCACGGTGCGGCCCCGGGCGCTGACCGTCGTCGTGCCCGCGATCGTGAACCGGTAGAGGAGGGTGAAGCTGGTCCGGCCGAGCGGAGCCGCTGGCGCGATCTCGCCGACGAGCTCGGAGCCGTACGGCACCGGCGCGAGATACCGACACGTCGCCTCGGCGATGATGATGTCGAGTCGGGTCGGATCGAGCGGGCCGCCCACGAGCGGGAGGTAGTAGTCGCACCGTAGCGTTTCCATGTAGGTGAAGTACGCCGCGTGGTTCAGGTGGTTCAGCACGTCCACGTCGTGGTACGGAACGTAGAAACGACGCTGGAGCGGCCACGGGTGGTCCGGGGACGTCGAGGGCATCGAACGGCCCGCACGGGCCGGTTCCCTATATGGGCTCGAGGGGGTGTCCTTCCGGGACCTCCTCCCCGGTCCCGAAGGTCCGCATGTCCGCTCGGTCGAGTTCCAGTGGAAATAGGGGGGTGGGGGGGTCGTCGCCGGTCAGCGGCCCCGCACCCGGAGAAATGGCCCGCACCGTCGCCTGGGTGCGCGACCGGGTCCGAGCGCACTCCCAGCGGTTCGAGCGGTCGATCCCGCTCATCGCGAGCGAGAACCTTCTCTCCCCGTATGCGAAGGAGCTGATGATCAGCGACTTCCATTCCCGGTACGCCGAAGGGCTGCCCGGGGAGCGGTACTACGAGGGGAACGAGCAGGTCGACGAGGTCGAGAACCGCTGCCTCGAACTCGCCCGCCGCCTTTTCCGCTGCTCGTTCGCCGATGTCCGGCCGATCTCGGGCACGGTCGCGAACCTCGCGGTCCTGAAGGCGCTCACCGAGACCGGGGACCTCGTGGGCACGAGCCGGCTCGCGGATGGTGCCCACATCTCGAGCGCGGGGTTCGGCGCCTTCGGCCTCCGGGGAGTGAAGCCGGTCTACTACGCCTGGGACGAAGAACGGATGACGATTGACGTCCCGCGGACGAGGGAGATCCTGCGCGCCGTGCGGCCGAAGGTTTGCCTCTTCGGGCTCTCCCTGTTCCTGTTCCCGATGCCGATTGCCGAGCTTCGCCCGACGCTCGAGGAGATCGGCGCGCGCGGCTGGTACGACGGCGCGCACGTCCTCGGTCTCATCGCTGGCGGGGAGTTCCAGGACCCGCTCCACGAGGGGTGCGTCGTGATGAGCTCGTCGACCCACAAGACCCTCCCGGGCCCGCAGCACGGGATCCTCCTCGGCGAGACCAACGACCCAGAGGTCGTGAAGAAGCTCCAGGGCGGGGCGTTCCCCGGCGTCACGAGCAACCACCACCTGAACGAGATGGCCGCACTCACGGTCAGCCTCGCCGAGCACCTCGAGTTCGGGCGGGAGTACGCTCAGCGCACGGTCGCGAACGCCCGCGCGCTCGCCTCCGCGCTCCACGAGCGGGGGTTCGACGTGCTGGCCGAGGGCCTCGGGTTCACCCGCTCCCACACGATCGCGGTCCGTGTCGAGAAGGAAGGCGGCGGGGAGTCGGCCGCGAAACGGCTCGCCGACGCCGGGATCATCACGAACAAGAACCTTCTGCCCGGCGACAAGAGCCCGAGGCACCCCGGCGGTCTGCGGCTCGGCTCGCCCGAGGTGACCCGGGTCGGGATGGGCGAGCGGGAGATGGTGCGGATTGCCGAGCTGTTCGACGACCTTCTCCACAAGGGCCGTTCGACCGAGGAGGTCGCGCAAGGAGCCGCCGAGCTGAAGCGCGGGTTCACGACCCTGAAGTACTGCTTCGGCGCCGGTGAGGCGGCGTACCGGTACTACGACCTTGTCGGGCGCGACCCCTCCTGATCGGGCCCGGACTCCCTCGGAACGACGCAGTGGTAATGGCCGGCGACCCCGACGCCGAGAGAGATACGCTGGCAGCGAAGGTGTGGGCCGTCCCCGACGTGCTGTCGCGCTCAAGGCGACATAGACCCCGGTTGGTTCTCGAAATGTCCCCTTCGACAGTATTACCTAGTCCTACTCCGGATGTTCTACCATACCGGGTGGGAGCTCCGTCGCCGGAGCGCCGTGGGAGGGACGTGCGGCGGGATAGGGGCCGGAACTATGCCATAAGGGGTCCGTCTAGCCGTACCCCTGCGCGCCCTAGCCGGCGGGTAGGGCCGTTCCTCTGTTCGATAGCCGTGGGAATCGCGATTGTAGTGGTGTTCTCCGGTATCCTTCCTTTGTCGGGTGGCGCGGCTAAGCCGCTTTCGACCCTCCCTGGTGCACCGCGAGGAGTGGAAGCAGGCGGAAGTTCTTCGATCTCGTACCTCAACCAATCGCTGTTCTGGGGGGTCAACGACCGGGACATCTCCGCCCTGAACTCAACGGATATCACGAACCTCACCGAGACGCCAACCACCGTGATCCGCTGGCCAGGAGGCGGCCTCGGTGACCGATGGGACTACCAGGCGGTCGGCGGCCGCGGCTACCTCTGGGCCAACAATGTCTCATCGGGCCAGAAGAACTACACCCCGGGCTATTCGATGGCCGACCTGAACCAGTACCTGATCAACCTCTCGGCGGAGCACGACCCCCAGAAACTCATCGTCACGCTGCCGGGGGAGATCAACAACGCGACCCAGGCGACGGACGAGGTCGTGTACATCACGAAGGACCTCGAAATCCAGCCCGCGTACTGGGAGATCGGCAACGAGCCGGGGGCCTGGACCCACTTCAACGTCCCCTGGCCAAAATGGTACCTTAACGTCACCAGCCGTGTGAACGCGACGCAGTACGCGCTCGTCGTCCACAACTACACGACCGAGATCCTCCGTGTTGACCCGGGGGCCCGGTTCATCGTCTGGCCGGGCCTTGGACTGGGCCCCACGGGGAACGACGTCCCGTGGATTGAGGCCACGCTCGAGGAGAACTGTGCCGTCGCAGGCGCGGTCGCCATTCACGTGTACCCCAACGGACCCGGTTATCCGGGGGAGACACTCTCAACGTTCTACGCCACGTTGAACAACGCCTCCGGTCTCGACACCCGGGTACCATTGGACCTCGCGGCAATTGCTAGCACTTGCCCCGGGGTTCCTCTCTTCGTCGATGAGCTCGGGAGTGCCTCGGGGCACACCCTCGGGAGCTATCTGGGGTCGTTCGACAACGTCCCGTACATCGCGGCGGAGATCGCGCAAGCGATGATCCTGAACATCACGAACGTCGACTTCTTCGCGCTCCAGGGCGGCTACAACGGCTCCTGGTTCAGTCCATCGGGCGCGGTCCGTCCGACATTCTACCTCTACGCCGACATGTTCCGTTCGCTTCCGTGGGCCGAGGCCGAGAACCTCACCGCGGTGTCGGATCCGGCGAGCGGCGTGTGGGCGGTCCGCACGGAAAACGCGAGCGAGAGCGCGATCCTCGTGTCGAACGCGAATCCGTCGGTCCCGCTCACGATCAACCTTTCGTCACTGGGCTTCCCCGCGAGCGCACCGGCCGAGGCGATCACGTGGAACAACACGACCACTACGCCCGTCGCCACGGGCTTTGAGCCGGCCGGCACACTGCGATCGAACTGGACCCTGCCGGGACCGAGCGTTGCCGAGTTCATCGTCAATGCCACATCCCCAGCGCTCGGACCTCATGCTCGGGCACCCGGTCACCACGACGTGCCGTCCACTGAGGACTCAAGACTGATCCCGGCGGCAAACCAAACGTGGCTCAACGTGACGACGGGGACGCACCCAAGTGCTCGGGACGACTACGGGTTTACCTACGACACCTTAGACGGATACGCCCTCCTCTTCGGCGGAATCAACGGGACGCACGTCTACGGCGACACCTGGACGCTCAGTGCAGGGGTCTGGACGAACATCACCTCCACGGTGAAGGGAGCCCCACCGGCACGATACGGGGAGACTCTGGTCTACCAAAAGGCCAACGACTTCGTCGTGATGTTCGGCGGGAGGAGCGCTACCGGGACCGTGCTCAGCGACACATGGGGGTACCATGCGGGTCAGTGGTTCCAGTTGTCTCCATCGACTACGCCACCGGCCCGATACAATGCGCAAGCGACCTACGAAAATGCGACTGGCTATCTGGTGATGTTCGGTGGGTACAGTTCGACCGGGACGATTCTGTCCGATACTTGGGAGTTCAAGAACAGCTCCACGAAGTGGTCGAAGATAGTCACCAGTCCGAGCCCTGAAGGGCTGGTCGGGGCCTTCTTCGGCAACGTCACTGCGAGCGGCTACGAGCTTCTCTATGGAGGGTTCAATGCGACCAACGGCTACTCGACCCAGACGTGGAAGTTGCATTCGGGGTCATGGACTCAGTTGTCTCCGCCTACCACTCCGGGACCGCTCGTCAATGGTTCGGTCGCTTGGGACAACCATAACGACTACCTGACGCTCTTCGGAGGGTACTCTCCGACCGGTGGACTACAGAACAAGACGTGGGCGTGGAATGCATCGGCGGTGACGTTCGTGCAGATCCCGACCTATGATTCACCTCCTCCTCTCGCCAACCTTTCCGCTGTTTTCGATGTCTCGGTCAAGGAGATAGCGGTCTTCGGTGGTTCGGCTCTCTACGGGCCGACGTACGGGACCTGGTACCTCGGCAGGAACTTCTCGGCCTCTTTGAAGATCACACCCCACCAGAACATCACCCTCGGTTCCTACCTGAATTATTCAGTCCTCCCGGTAGGTGGTTTGCCACCCTATTCGTACTCGTACGTAGGCCTCCCGCCCGGGTGCTCCTCGGCCAATCAACCCTACATCAATTGTACGCCGGATCCGGTCTACGGTGGGAGGTTCATCAGCCATGCCTTCGTGAGCGACTCGCTCGGCCAGGAGTACGAGACGAACGGGGTTACGGTGAACATCACCGCCCCGAACCATCTCAACGTCACGGTCGCCTGCTATCCTTCGTGCAACGAGTCCTACGGTGAGAATGTCTACATCAACACGAACGTGACCGGCGAGCCGCTGTACTATACGTTCCACTACCTCGAGCTTCCACCCGGTTGCACGCCGAACGACGCCTACGTGATCGGCTGCGCGCCGACGACGCTTGGGAGGTTCCCAGTTGAGGTCAACGTGTCGGACGACTACTTCCACTGGAGATACGGGTATGGGAACGTCACGGTCGGCATTCCGGCTCCGACCGGTCTCCACGCGACCGGCGAAACCGCGACGTCGATCTCTCTAGCTTGGTTCAATCCCACGATCGCTGGCCTCGTGAACGACACCGTCTGGTACGGTACGTCGTGCAGCTCCCTCACCCCTGTATCGACGCAGGGGCTTGTCTCGAGTTACACGCTCTCCGGCCTGCTTCCCGACACCACGTACTGCATCGCGGTAGAGGTATGGAACGCGACGGGAGGCTCTCCGCTCTCCTCGACGATCAGCGCATCAACTCTGCCCACTGTTCCGCCGGCTCCTACTGATCTCCAAGCGACCGGCGAGACAGCGACATCGATATCCCTCGCATGGACGAACCCCACCACGGGAGGGCTCCTGAACGACACCGTCTGGTACGGGACGTCCTGCAGTTCGCTCACGCCCGTGTCGACGGACGGTGTCGCCTCAACCGCCACGCTCTCCGGCCTGCTTCCCGACACTGCATACTGCATCGCGGTACAAGCGTGGAATGCGACCGGGGGCTCTCCGCTCTCCTCGACAATCGAGGTCTCGACCTTGCCGACATCCATGCCAGGAGAGGTTCCGTCGCCCCCCACCGGCCTCCGGGCAACGGGCAAGACTACGACGACCCTCTCCCTCGCCTGGGTGAATCCCACCACCGGGGGTCTCCTCAACAACACCGTTTGGTTTGGGACGTCCTGCAGTTCGCTCACGTCCGTGTCGACGGACGGTGTCACGTCGACCTACTCGCTCGCGGCTCTAAGGTCCAACACCACGTACTGCATCGCGGTACAGGTATGGAACGCGACGGGAGGCTCTCGGCTCTCCTCGACGATCAATGGGTCGACCTCGCCGACCTCCTCCACGTCCCCGCCGGGACGAGTGCCCTCGGCCCCCACCGGACTAGAGGCGATCGCGGTCACCTCGGTGAGCGTACTCCTCGCGTGGGAGGATCCTCCCGCGATCACCAACGTCACGCTCTACGTCTCGCCGGCGGGCTGCACTGACCTCGTTGGACTCAGCGAAGGGGCCTCGACCACTCAGGCGAACGTGACCGGACTATCCCCGTCCACACCGTACTGTTTTGCCGTGAGGGCCTGGAACGCGACCGGAGAAGGTCCGGCGGACTTCACGAATGCGACCACGTCCGCGGCGCCGACCGTCTCGCACGGGAGTCCGACGGCGGGCCCGAAGGCCGTTCCATTCCTAGAGATCGTTGCGGTCTCGCTCGCGGTCGGGGCTGCGGCCGCGATCCTCGCCTTCGGATGGCAGCGGCGGCGGCGCGGGGCTTCCTAGTTCGAATCGTGCGTGAGAACGCTAGCACCGGTTCGTTCGGCGCGAATCGTCCTACCCCGCTCCGGGCTCGTCCGGACCCTCATAGACCGCGGCGTCCCGCCGAGCGAGCGCGCGGTCGATCGCCTCCGGATCGATGACGATCCGCCCGGGCTCCGTCGGCGCCGGGGCGAGCGCGTACTCGATCCCGTCGCGCGCGCCCGGCCGTTCGAGGAGGGTGCCGTCGGCGACGAGGGAGGCGACCCACTCCTCGAGGTCGGGAGGCGGGGGAGGTGGTTCCCATCGTTCGAGGATCCCTGCCCAATCGAGGGGCCCGTGCTGCCGCACTATTTCGACGACCGTCGCGCGGCCTTCCGCGAGCGCGCGAGCTGCCGTTTCCTCATCAGCCACCGCACGGCGGCGGGCCCGGCTTCGCGGCACGGTCGGAAGCAGCGCGCTCGCCGCGCCGACCCCGCTCGCCGCGCTGAGCACACTGGCCGCGAGCGCGAGCGGGGGACCGACGGGGCCCGGCTCGGAGATCGGACCGAGGAGGAGGTCTCCCGCCAGGTCGAGCACGCGAACCGACGCGCCCGCCCCGGGGAGGGTGAAGTTCACCCAGACGACCGTTCCGCCGCTCGCCTCGGATACGACCGGCACCGAGCGGTCGACGGACGCGCCGCCATACGAATACTGGAGCACGATCTCGGCCCCCGGGACCGGGTTCCCAAACCGATCCGAAACGTGCCAGAACGTCTCGTTCGCCTCCCATCCGCCCCGAATCACCGTCGGGGCGAACAGGCGCAGGTGCGTCTCGTCCGGCGCGACATCGAGCGAGACTCCCGAACTCCGTTCAAACGGCCCCTCCCCCGTCCAGTTGACGCTGAGCGCTCCGGCCGTCATCGGGGTCAGGTCGAACGAGAGTCGCCCTACCGACCAGGCGGAGGAGGGGACGACGAACGAGGCCTCGGGCGCGACGGAGAGGGCGCCAAGCCCGGAGACGTTGGCCCATGCGAGCGCCGGGATGCCAGAGGGACCTTCGATCGAGAGGGTCCCTGCCTCCGCGAACGATGGCACGACGCCCTGGTCAGCGTCGAGTGCTTCCCAGGTCAGCGGCACCATGGACCCCGCGATCGGCGACTCAGCGTCGGGGGCGACGATCGCCGTGACGGGACCGGTGACGACCGCCACCGTCCGGTTCGCCTCGGCGCGGGTGCCGAGCGCGTCGCGTACGGTGACCGCGACATTCGCGGGGCCGAGCGACGCGGGCGAGAAGACGGCCGTGACCGGTCCGTCCGTGTCGACCGAGTACTCGGCGAGCGGGCTCGCTTCGCCGGAAACGTTCCACCAGACCTCGGCCGGAAGGACGCCCCCCGAGACGGAGCTCGGGAGCGTAACGGTCGAGCCAATCGTGACGTTCGCCACGCCCGGTGCGACGGCTCCGATCGCGAGCGGGCTCACGACCCCAACGGTGAGGGAAGCGGTCGTGTTCGCGCCGGAGGAATCGAGCACGGAGGCGGTCGCCGAGAAGTTTCCCGCGGAGGCGAACGTCGGATTGAAGGTCCAGTTCGGTCCTGGAGTTCCTACGCACTCGCCCGGGGCGGGCGGCGCGACCAGGCAGGCGGACCGGTACGGCGGAGTGCCCGACCCCGGCGCCATCGAGACGGTCAGGGGGATTGGGGTACCGGCGTACCCGGTCGGCTCGGTGGGATTGACGGTGAGGGCCGGGGCCGGATCGACCACGAGCTCGGGCGACGTCCAGGTCGCGCTCGAGTACCCGTTCGAGACGTCCACCGTGACCTCGGTGGTCCCGGGTGAGGAGTAGGTCACCGAAGGGGTGCACTGCACCGAGACCGTCGTCGTCGTGGCGGTGGCTGTGGTGCACGCCTGGACGAACGGATCTTCGCCGAGGCCCGGGGCGACCGTAGCGGTGTAGGCGTACCCCGGGGCTCCTGTTGCGACGACATGGATCGCCAGCGGGCGACCGGCGTCGACCACGCTCGTGGCGAGCTCACCGGAGGTGAGGTTCGTGGGAGTCGCGACGAGTGAGACCTCGATACTAGGGGTCTCAAACGAGTTCGCGCCCACCGTGGCGTTGGCGCGGACGTTGAGCTCCCCATTCGCGGCGCCCGGTGCGGCGACGACCGTCACCGAATCGGAATCCCCCGCCGCGCCGACGAAGGACCAACCCGATCCGTTCAGGCCCCACGCGAACTGGGGAACGATCGAGCTCGCCGTCCCGTTCGCCGTCATGGGTAGCGCGAGGACGGGGCTGGGAGCGTCGGTCGCGACGACGATCGGCTCGCTCCCGGGATCGAGCGAGACCGTCGCGAGCCCGGCGACCCACGTGAGGTCGAACGAGGCGCCGCTCGATTCGGTCGAGAGCGCGTAGCCAGCGGGTGGAGCCAGTACCGGCGCGACCGAGACCGGTCCGTACGGACCGGAGTAGTTCGCGCATTCCAGCCCACCCGGCGGGTTAGGGTCGTTCCAGCACGCCGGCGACGGGGGCGGGATCGCGAACGAGAAGTTGCCGTCCGAGGTCGTAGTCGTGTTGCCGGTCGCAAGCGAGCAGCTCGTGACCGTCGTATCATTCCAGAATATGTTCACCGTGCTCTCGACCCAGGACGAATAGGTGAGCTCGACGTTCCCCGCCGCGGAGAGGGCGACGGGGCCCCCCTCCACCGAAAGCGACCCGGAGTAGTCGGTGGGATCGGTGGGCCCGGAGCAGTACCCGTCGGTCGAGGCGGCCACGATACGAGGCTCGGCGCGGGCACTGGGAACCCCAAACGCTCCCGAAGCGCCGGCGAGCGCGATCGCGATTACGAGGGCCGCCGCGAGCCGCGCGCGCCAGAATCGGAGGAAGCGGTGATCGGCGCGCACCCGGACTCCGGCTCCCCGACGGGAGAGGTGTTCCCCGAGCAGGTTTCATCGGCTTAATTTTTCCGGCGCGGTCGGATTCGGGCGAACGATGCGTCGTCGGGTCCGTGCCCTTTAGGCGGAGGGAGGGATCGCGCCTGCGTGCCCGAACGTTCGGTCACCTCGCTCACGCCTCCCCGGCTCGCCTCGCTCCCGGTCGAGCGCCACCAGCTCGAGTTCTCCTCCCGGTCACTCGTCGTGGTCACCGACGGCCCGAGGCTTCTTCGTGCGTGGGGGTCACCCACGCGACCGTGGGTCGTGGGGGTCGAACCGCACGGCGGGCGCTGGCGGATCGAGGCGTGGGGGGTGGGACCTCGCGAGGCCCGCGCGGCAGTCCGGGAGATGTTTTCGCTCGACCATCCGCTCGAGGAGTTCTACCGGCTGGTGCGACGCGAGCCCGCGCTGCGGGGCACGGAGTCCCGATTCCGGGGACTGCGCCTGCCGCGGGACGCGAACCTCTTCGAAGCGCTCCTCCACTCCATCGTGGGGCAGCAACTCTCCGTGGCGGCCGCGAACGCGCTCAAGCGACGCCTCTTCGAGCGCACGGAGGCGTTCGTCACGGCGGACGGACAGGCGGTCCCGTGCGTACCGCGGCCGGACCGGCTCATCTCGCTCGGCCCAGAGGGCCTGCGCGAGCTCGGGATCAGCCGGGCGAAGTCCCGTGCGCTCAGCCAGCTCGCGGCCGACGTGGAACGGGTCGAGGCTCTCGTGCCGGCCCTCGCGCGGGCGACGGTCCGCTCGGCGATCGATTCGCTCATCGAGCTTCCCGGCGTGGGCCGGTGGACCGCCGAGAACGCCCTCCTTCGCGGAATCGGCCGGCCGGACGTCTTCGTCGCGGGGGACCTCGGGCTGCGGGTCGCGCTCGACAAGTTCGGCGCGATTCCCCGCTCGGCCCCGGAAAGTCAGGCCCGTGCCTGGGGAGCTCGACACTACCCCGGCTGGGGGAGCTACGCCACGCTGTACCTCTGGCGCAAGTTGGTCGCTGGTCGCGCGGATGCGTCGGCCGGTTAGCCCTCCGCCGCACCCGGCCCGGAGCACGATCCGTTATCCCGAGCCCGTCCCTGACGCGGCGCATGGCAAACGTGGGGCGGGCCCTCCGCGCCGAGGACCGGGCCCTGATCGCAGCGGCTAAGGAACTATTGCGTCAGAGGTATGACGAGAATCGTCACACCGTCGCCGCCGCAGTCCGGACCCGCCGCGGCGCGGTGTTCCGGGGGGTCAATATCGAAGGGATCCACACCCCGTGCGCTGAGCCTGTCGCGCTGGGCGCCGCCGTGGCCGCCGGGGACCGGGAGTTCGTCTCGATGGTCGCGGTCTGCCGCCGGGGAAAGCAATACCCTGTGCTCTCTCCGTGTGGCAACTGTCGGCAGATGCTGTTCGACTACGCCCCCCACGCGACGGTGATCGTACGATTCCGCGACGGGCGGGTCGCTCGCCTGACGGTGGCCGAGAGCCTCCCCGGGGCGTAACGGTCCGGCCCGTTCGGAGGGAGCCACCGGCAACTCTCGACCGTTCACGGCCCCGTCAGGGGCCAAGCCTCGACCGTCCGGTGCTGGGCACCGCGGGGAGTGAGCGTGCTCTCCTTGAGGTAGATCTCCCGTACCGGGACCTTCCTCGGGGGCGGGGCCGGCTCGACGCCCGAAAGGAGCGCCGCGGCCTGCCGTCGCTGCGCCGGAGAGCGGACACGGAAGAGCGTCAGGTGGGGCACGAACGAATCACGGCCGGCCCCGGGGACGATCGGATCGAGCGCTCCGGCGACCCGCGCGGCGAGGCTCGAAGCCTCCTCACGACCGGCGGTCGCTCCGACCCACACGACCCGGGGATTCGACGAATTCGGAAACGCCCCCACTCCCTCGAGGACGAGGTCGAAGGGCGGGCTAGCGCGAGCGACCGCGGCCAGCGCGGTCCGGAGTTCCGGCACTCGTTCCGGTGGGACCTCGCCAAGGAACTTCAGCGTGAGGTGCTCCGGTGCCCCAGAACGGTGAGCCGAGTCGTCCGTCGACGGTGGGGGCACCTCGATCGCCACAAACAACCGCATGGCTCGAGGAACCAGTCCGGGCCCTTAGCGGTTCACCCGGTCCGGACGGGGGGTGAGTGCCCCCGAACCGAGCGGGAGGCGAAGGGTCCATACCTGGGCCCGTTCGGGTCCGAGGCCGAGCTTCCGCAGTGCGGCGCGCACCCTCCGCGCGCGGGCGGCGTCCCCCACCACGAAGAGGGCGAAGGCCCCGTGCTCCGCCGCCTTCCGCCACCCGCGGCGGATCCGCTCGGCCCGCAGGGCCCCCGACACCTCGGCCTCGATGTGGACGTCCCGGCCCCGGAAGAATCGCCATGCCCAGCCGGACCGGACTCGGTCGATCTCCTCGGCAAGTTCCGCCGGGGTGAGTCCTGGCCGCCCGGCGATCTGGCGGAACCGGGCGTCCGGCAACGTGGTGTCGAACCGCCCCTGCCGCACGATCTCGATCCGATAGCCGC
>JASHQX010000011.1 GCA_030038895.1 Thermoplasmata archaeon | reverse complement strand
AGGGGTGGCTGGCGCTCGACACGCTGGTTCGGATCATCCTCCCCGCGCTGGTGATCGCCTACGGGACGATTGCGCTGTTGCTTCGGTTCGTTCGGAACAGCATGCTCGAGGTGATGAACCTCGACTTCGTGCGGACCGCTCGGGCGAAAGGACTCCCCGAATCGAAGGTGGTGAAGAAGCACGCCGGGCGGAACTCGTTGAACGTGACGATCACGGTCCTCGGACTCACGTTCGCTGCGTTCCTGAGTGGGTTCCCCGTCATCGAGTCGGTCTTCAACCTCTACGGGATCGGTCGGATCTTCGCGTTCTCGCTCGTCCAGTCCGGGGGGACGTTCGACTTCGGACTGATCTTCGGGACGACGATCCTCTTCACCTACCTGGTGGTCGCGGCGAACATCATTGTCGATATCCTCTACGCCTATCTGGACCCGCGGGTCCGTCTGGGGTGATTTCACCGGTCGATGCAAGCTGAACCGGAACCGGGTGCGACGCCATCCGACGCCGGGTCGGCCGCTCCGGCCCCCGCCCAGGTGGCGCCGGGCCGACGGGGACGAATGGCTGCCCGTATCGCCGACGTGCGGCGGACGTGGTACTTCTTCCGCCGGAACACCCTCGCGATGATCGGCCTCGGGATTCTGATCATCTTCGGGTTGATCTTCATCTACGGCTACGTCTACCCGGCTCCCGCGACCTCGGCGACCAATTACTGCGCCACCGACGGCCCGCCGCCGGGACTCTGTGCCCCCGGCGAGCCGACGGTCTGCACGTATCCCCAGGGGTCGAGTTCACCGGGACCCGGGTGCTATGTGACCCCGGCCGACTTCAATAACTTCATCGCGCCTACCTTTTCCTTGAGCCCATTCGCCCTCGGCCCATTACCGATGGGCTCACTCGTCTCGCCGGAGGCTGGAGGGACCGCGGTCGATCAGGGCCACTTCTTCAACCTGTACACCCTGTTGTTGAAAGGTACTGACTGGTCAATCACGATCTCGATTGCGATCGTCATGTCGGGCGCGCTGATCGGCCTGATACTCGGCGCGGCCGCCGGTTTCTATGGAGGTATGATCGACGAGGTCCTGATGCGGCTGACCGACATCTTCCTCTCGATACCGTACATCCTGCTCATCATCGTCATTGTCATCGCGGGTCGGGAGGCCGGCATCGGTGGGTTCAACAACGATGTTCTCCTCGTCGTCCTCGCGTTCATCGTGACTTGGTGGCCGACCTACACGCGGATCGTCCGCAGCCAGTCGCTGGTCGTACGCGAGCAGAAGTACGTGGAGGCGGCCCGGGCGAGCGGGGCCGGAAACGGCCGGATTCTGCGGAAGCACGTCATTCCGAACAGCGTCTTCCCGGTCTTCATCCAGATGTCCCTTGATGTCGGGACGGTCCCTCTGGTACTCGCGGCGATCGCGTACCTCGGGTTCATCATCTTCCCCAGCCAGCTCATCCCGGAATGGGGTTCGGTCGCGGCGGCTGCGACGGAGGTGATCCCGTCGCTGTTCCAGTACTGCGCGACGGTGGGGGGAGGGTGCGTGATCCCCTGGTGGCAGATCCTCTTCCCGGGAATCGCACTGTTCCTGTTCGCGATCAGCGTCAATCTGTTGGCCGACGGTCTGCGGGACGCATTGGATCCCCGCCTTCGGAGGTAGATTGCCCGCGTCCGTTCTACCTTCCCCGGCCCAGCCCGTTCCTCCCACCCCGGAACTCGAGGCTCCGGTCGTGCCTCCGGTCGTCGAAGGGCCGGTCTCCGAGGGCCGAGCCCCGGTAGTACTCGACGTACGGGACCTCACGACGTACTTCTACACATACGACGGAGTCGTCCAGGCGCTCGAGGGGGTCTCGTTTAAGCTCCGGCGGGGCGAGACGCTCGGGCTGGTCGGCGAGACCGGTTGCGGCAAGTCGGTCACCGCGTTCTCCATCGTTCGGCTGGTGCAGGAGCCGCCGGGGCGGATCGTGGGGGGAAAGGCCCTCTTCCGAGGCGCCAACTTGCTCTGGGGCCTCCAGGGAGAGGCGACGTTCAAGCCGATCAAGGGCTCGGATCGGGTGAAGGTCCACCGGCGGTTCCGACGGATCAAGGCGGCGCAGAATCGGCTCGCGTCGGTCCGGGGAGGCGGGATCGCGATGATCTTCCAAGAACCCGGGCAGGCGATGAACCCGGTCTTCTCGATTTCCGACCAGGTTGGGGAGGTCATCCTGCTCCACCGCTACATCGAGCTCATCGACGGCCTTCTCGCGGCGACCCCGGATGCCCCGGAGGTCCCGGCCGCGATCGAGCGACTCGTCGCGGCTGCTCGCGACGGGGACCTGAGCGTGATCACCGCCGCGGCGGTTGAACTCGGGAACGTCGTCAATCTGCCCACGTTCGGCAGTGAAGTGCACTACCTCGCCAAGGACTCGAATCCCGAGAACTGGGACCGACTCGCCAGCGAGATTCAGCGCCACCTGAGCCGCTTACGGCTGACGAATTCCCAACGGACCTATCTCGGAACCCAACGGCGGCTCGCAGAGATCGACCGTGACCTGCGCGCGGTCTACTTGGACGAGATGCGCAGGGGAGAGCCACGCGGCCGGGACCGGCGGCGGGTCTCCTCCGCCCGGAACCGGGCTCGCCTTCGGGCGATTCGTTTCGCCCTGCCGGGTGTGAAGCGGCGAGTGTCGAAGCCGGTTCGCGAGGAGGTCTTCTGGCGGGTCGTGCGAGCCTTAGAGGGGGTACGGATCGCAAACCCGGTACAGGTCGCACGCGGGTTCCCGCACGAGCTTTCGGGCGGGATGCTCCAACGCGTGATGATCGCGATGGCCCTCGTCGGCAACCCGGACATCCTGCTCGCCGACGAGCCGACGACTGCGCTCGACGTCACGATCCAGGCCCAGATCCTGGAGCTGATGCGTGACCTCCGCCACCGTGTCGGAACGGCGATCCTCCTGATCACCCACGACCTAGCCGTCATCGCCGAGGTCGCGGATCGGGTGTCGGTGATGTACGCCGGACAGATCGTGGAGACCGCCGGCGTGAAGGACGTTTTCACGCACCCGCTCCACCCGTACGCCCAGGGGCTCCTCGCCTCGATCCCGCGGTTCGACCAGCCGTCGAAGAAGCTGACGAGCATCTACGGATCGGTCCCGAACCTGATCCATCCGCCGACCGGTTGTCGGTTTCACCCCCGATGCCCGTACGCGATGCCCGTCTGCCGCGAGCAGCGGCCTCCGCTAACGGACGAAGGGAACAGCCATCACGTCGCGTGCTTCCTCTACAACGGCCCGAAGGTTGTGGAATAGTCGCATGGATGCGCTCTCCTCCGCCCCGAACAACGGCTCCGACGTTGTCCTCGGGACGTTCAACCTCCGGAAGTACTTCCCGATCCGAGGCGGCCTCTTCTCCTCGCACGTGGGGGACGTCCAGGCAGTCGACGGGATCTCGTTCACGATTCGGCAGGGAGAAACGGTCGGCCTGGTCGGCGAGTCCGGGTGCGGCAAGACGACCGTCGGCCGCCTACTGCTGCGCCTAATCGAGCCGTCGTCCGGCCACACGTTCTACCGCCCCCCGCCCGAGGTCCACGTTCGGCTCGAGGAACTCTACCGCGAGCTCCAGCCCTACTCGAGCGGCCACGACGGGTTCGAAAGCGCGCCCTCGAGCGCCAAGGAGGCGCTCGTGGAGGTGAATAAGCTCGCGGACAAGTACTCGATCTACCGCAAGTCCCGCCGCGAGATGGCCGAGATCCGCTCGCGGTTCCAGATGGTGTTCCAGGATCCGTTCAGCTCGCTGAGCCCGCGGCAGCTCGTGCGCGACATTGTCGCAGAACCGCTCGAGGTCCATCACGTGGGTTCGAGGACCGAGCGAGACCAGCGGGTCCTCGAGCTCCTGCGTGAGGTCGGGCTCAACCCGGAGCATATCTGGCGGTACCCCCACGAATTCTCCGGGGGGCAACGCCAGCGGATCTGCATCGCGCGCGCCCTCGCGCTACGGCCGGAGTTCATCGTACTCGACGAACCGACGAGCGCGCTGGATGTTTCGGTGCAGGCGCAGGTGCTGGGAATCCTGCAGCGGCTGAAATCGGAGTTCAACCTCGCCTACCTGTTCATCTCTCACCACCTGTCGGTGGTCCGGGCGATCAGCGACCGGGTCGTCGTCATGTACCTCGGCCGAATCACCGAGCACGCCGGCACGGACGAGCTGTTCAGCCGGCCGCTCCACCCCTATACTCAGGCGCTCCTCTCCGCGATTCCGATCCCCGACCCTACTCTGCACCGGGAGCGCCTGGTCCTTTCGGGCGACGTCCCTAGCCCCTCCGCTCCGCCGTCCGGTTGCCGGTTCCACACTCGCTGCCCGGCCGTCATGCCGGTCTGCTCCCAGGTCGACCCTCCGCTGCTCGAGGTCCGACCGAGTCACTGGGTCGCGTGCCACCTCTACACCGTGCCCGTGAGTGGTACCTCGGTCCCGAGTGGAGCCGCGGTGCCGGCCGCCGAATCGACTCCGATCGAGTCGCCGCCGCCCCCGGGCGTTTCGACGTAATTCCGGGCGTCGTGTTCCGACGGGCGGTCGGAGCGATGATCCTCAAGGATTCGTTCCGGTCACTTCCTCCAAGGAACCGCTATACGCCGCCCCCCTTTCTCCTCAGGAAATGAAGGGTTCTCGACCGATGAGGGGGCGTCCGGTTCATCGGTTCAGGATTTCCCCGTACATCCGGTACGCGATCCAGCGACTCCTCCTCTTCCCCGCGCAGCTCCTGCTCGTGCTGCTCATCCTCTACCTCGCGCTCTACATCCCGAGCGTCCTCGCGACCGGTCAGTACTCAGGGCTCACCGGGTTCTGGTCGGGGTTCTCCCAGGTGGTCATCAACGACTTTTCCGGAAATTGGGGCGTCTCGATTCAGTTCGGAGGCGTACCCGTCGCCCAGCTGTACGCCTGGGCGATCCCGCAATCGATCGAGCTCGCGGTCTTCGCGCTCGGGTTCGCAGCCGCGATCGCCTACCCGGTTAGTCTCCTCACCGGCTGGAGCCGCCGCCCGCCGGTGGACGAGACCGTGCGGATCACCTCGCTCTTCGGAACCTTCTTCCCGGTCATCATCGCCGGCGGAGCAGTGACGGCGGGACTCTTCTACTGGTTCCTCAGCACCTACCACGACATACCGATCGGGATCCTGCCGAACTCGTTCTGGTGGCTCGACCAGGGGTACTACCTGCCGCCGTCCTGGGTACTCTTCACCCAGGCGTTCACGGCCCCGACGGGTTTCCCGCTGATCGACGGTGCGATCCACGGCGCATGGTCGTTCGAGGAGGTCGTGTTGCTCAAGACCCTGATCCAAGCCGGGCTCATCGCGATCGTCTATGTCTCGATCTTCCTCCGGCACTCCTTCACCATCGTGCGGGACGCGCGGGAAGAGCTCCATGTCGTCGCGGCGCGTTCCCGGGGCGTCTCCGACCGCGCGCTCCTGTGGCGCCACACCGCCCGGCGCGTTCGGCCGACCTTCCTATTGCTTTTTGCCCTGACCCTACCTGCCTACCTCGGTACGCAGTTCGTCGTGGAGGCCACGTTCCATGACTACGGCCTCGGAACCCTGGTCTTTCTGACCTTAACCGGGCAGATCCCCCCGCGGCAGTCCCTCGCGCCGATCCTGGAGTCCTGGCAAGTGATGATGTTCCTGCTCGCGATCGCTGTGCTCGCCTGGCTCGTCGCGGTCGACCTCATCGCCCATCGACTGGACCCTCGCCCGGTGACCGGAAAGTGAACTTCACGTCCCCCACTCCGGCCTCCCGCTCGTCCGCCCCCTCTGGGACCGCAGCGACGAAGATGCCCCCTCCTCCTCGTCCGAGCCTCCGCCAGCGGCTGGGCCGACGCCCCTTCGGCCTCACCTTCTGGGCCGGCACCGCCATCCTCCTCTTCTACCTCCTCGCGGCGTTCAGCGCCCTCTATGTGTTCCACTCCTCGCTCAACCGGGTCGCCGTCAACCCGTCCTGGATCCCGCCGGAGCCGTTCGCACCCGCCATCGGGCCCTCTTCGGGTCACCTCTTCGGTATCCTGCCCGGCATTGGTACCGACCTCTTCCGGGCCCTGTGGCAGGCGACTCCCTGGGACCTTACCATCGTAGGCGGAATCCTCGCTTTCGATGCCGTCATCGGCTGGCTCCTCGGCTCCCTGGCCGGGATGAACGAAGGCGGGACGCTCGACGCGGTCGTCAGCTGGATAGGAGACACCCTCGGGGCAATCCCGTCGTTCTTTCTCGTCATCGGTATCTTCGCGGGGCTGAGCGCCCTCGCTCCCTCCGAGGTCAGCATCCCCCTCTTCGTCCTGCTTTTCGGAGTGATCATCTGGCCCTCCACCGCTCGGCTGACGCGCGACCGCGCCCGACTCGTGGCCCGTCAACCCTACGTCGAGGCGACGCGAGCCTGCGGCGGCAGCCGAACGCGGATCCTCTTCCGCCACATCCTCCCCGGGTCCGCGACCTCGATGCTCACGCAGCTTCCGCTCGATGTCTCGCCGATCTTCTTCGTCCTCATCATCTTCCCCTGGTTCTGGGATTGCGCGAGCGCCGGTGCCTCCTTGAGCTCCCCAGTCTATCTCCTCCCCGGTCTCCCGCCGTTCTACCCCCTTCCCTCGGTCTACTTTCCCGAGTGGGGCAACCTCCTCGCTATCGGCGTCTGCTACGGTCTGCCGATCTCCACCGGCCTAGTGGCCGGGACCGTCTACTGGTGGATGTTTCTCTTCCCCCTCGCCGCCATACTGGGTCTCGCTTTCGGGATCTCTTTCGTCTGCGACGGGCTCGACCGCCGGTTGAGCATGGCCCACCACTAGACCTGGTCGTCGTACCGCATCGGGAGACGGCATCCCCCCTTCGCGGGGTGTCACCCTGAAAGTTCTTGGGGGGTGGGGACCATCCCCCGGAAGATGGCGGGCGCGGGATTTCCCGACGACCCGGGGGGTCCCATCGACAGTGAGATCCTCGGGCCGGACCGAGTGGAGGAGGAGAAGCGTCGCGCGCTCGAGGACCCCGGCCAGCCGTGGAAGGAATGGTTCTACTTCACGGCGTTCAAGTGGTGGCTCGCGATCGTCTTCCTCATCATCGATTCGTGGGTCGTGACGGTTTTCATCGAGCTTCGGTCGTGGCTTCCGCTCGTTGCCGCCACGATCGCTGCCGTCTACCTCGAGTTCCTGCTCTATAGCTACCTCTGGCATCGCCCCAACCCGGACCGGACCCGAACGGAGCGCCGACTCCTGTGGCCCGCGTTCGAAATCGGACGTTGGACTCCCGAAGGGTTCCGTCGCCGCGCCGGACTATCGCTGGAACCGGCGGAGGAGGGCGCGCCCGACCCCCGAGAGTTCCTCTGAACTGGGGACGGGCCGCGACCCGCTATCCGGTCTCATCCGCCCACTTCACCGGCACGACGTCGCCGGGTCGGCGGGCTCTTCCACATCGAATTCGCGGCCGCCCAGCCACCGACGACACTCACCCCCGCCTTTGAGACGGAAAAAAGGAAGGAGGGAAAGGGTTCCCCCGGCCCCTTCGGGGGCCGGGTCGCCGGTGACTTGCTCCCGACCTAGACGACCCCGTTCCCCTGGAAGGAGAACCAGACCTCTTCCCCTCCGGGGTAACCGTTCAGCGAGCTTGCGTCGATGGAGGCGGTGTTGATCCACGGCCCGACCGCGTTGAACGCGTTCGTCTGCTCCGTGTTGGCGTAGAGGTTAAGCAGGTTGTAGACGGCTGAGATCCGGTTCCACTCGAGGGCCCCCTGGGCCAGGTTCGGGTTGGTGTTCGCGACGGTCGCGAAGTAGATGGTGAGCTGGTACGCGGGTCCCTCGCACGCCTGCGGGATGTACGGCTGGTTCGCCCAGTAGGTCAGGTTGGCAAACGTGTCGCCGCTGTGCCCGCACGAGGACTGGTCATTCGCGGCCTCGGTGAACGTCTGGAAGATGGAGTCCGGCGCCGACCAGGTGCCGGACCCGGCTCCGTACGCAGCCCAGTAGTCGTACGGCTGCGCATAGTCCGCGGCCCAGCCGAGGAACCAGAGCGCCCACGGGCACTCGCCATTGGGCAGGAGGTTCGCGTAGACGATCCCCGACGATTCCGCGAAGACGTCGAAGACGATCGCCCCGCCGGACAGCGTCTGGATCTCACTGCTCCACAGGTTCAGCACCGATTGGTGCGTCGGGTCCCCGAGGAAGTACAGCGCCGGGATGTGCAGGGGGTTCGACGCGCTGTACCCACCCGGCCCGAACTGCGGGTCGTAAAGCGGAGAGGAGGAGCTCGTCAGCTGCGACCACCACCACCCCGCGGCTCCGACCGTCGTCGTGCTCGTGCTCGGGTTCGAGTACAGGCCCGTCGCGACATTGTAGTTCGGCCAGCTGATGTTCGTCGGGTAGTAGGAGCCCATGAACTCGGGGATGAACCCACCGTAGTTGAACCCGTACTGCACGCCCTCGATCTGGTTGAACTCCGCCTGAACGGACGCGTACGGATACGCGGCGGAGAGGAACCCGCGGAGCCCGATGTAGCTCAGCGTGTTCGACTGGATGTTGATCGGGTACGGGTCGTAGGTCTTCATCGAAGACAGGTCGATGTTCGTGTTGTACCCGAAGTTGAACACGGTCGTCGCCGGGCTCGAGACGAGCTTTAGCGAGTCCTTCTGAGCGAGCGCCAGAATGGTCGCGGTGTCCGCGGGGACGAATCCGACGTAGTCGGCCTGGCCGGCCTGCGCTGCCTCGATGCCCGCCGTGGAGTCATCCTCCCAGTAGACGGTCACCGTCTTTGCGTAGGTGCCGGGGAGCGGCTCGCACCACGGCTGGAGGGCGCAACCCTGGGGCTGCACGTACGTCGGGTTCGCGGTCAGCACATAGCCGATCGCCGGATTCGCGGGGTTCTTCAACGAATACGGCCCGCTGCCGACCATGCTAAACGCGACGTTCGGCTCAAGGGTCGGGTAGTCCGCTAGCGCGAGACCCTCGTAGGTGTCCCACGACGTCGGCCCCTGGGTCGCCATCCACGACGTAAAGGCGGTCTGGCTCGTGTTGGTGGCTCCGTTCGGCAGGGTGACCGGGAAGTCGCCTCCCACTGAGGTGTATCCGGGCACGGTAGCGCTTTGGCTGATGAACCAGCCCGCCGGGACGATGTTGCCACCGGTCCCGTGTGCCACGTACGACAGGAACGCGGGCCAGTACTCTCCGTTACCGTGAACGACGAACGTAATGCATCCGTTGCCGCTCGTCCCAGAGAGTGCCGACGCTGGACAGAAGGTCGAGTCGTTGACGAGCATCGAGCTGAGGATGTTCTGCGGCGTGTTGTTGTACGGCGCGTGGATCCCGCCGTCCCAGCTCGGATTGCCGGCCGGCAGCAGCGCCTGCGCCTCGATCCAGCCGGGGTACACCGCGACGGCCGGAAGGTTGGAGAACGCGAGCTGACGGACCCAAGAGAAGAACACGTCCGAGGGATAGACGGACCACGACTTTGCAGTGGCCGGGTCGTAGAACTTCGCCGTCTTCGCGATCACGAACGTGTAGTTCCAGCCGCTCACCAGGTCGTTGCCGCTGTAAAGGGAGGCGCACTGCGGGCTCCCCGGAACGCACGTCGCGATCTGCGGAACGTAGTTGAAGTAGCCCGGGCCGACATCCGTCCCGTTGTACTGGATGAGATTCTGGTAGACGTTCAGCGAGACCTCGTCACCGACCGTGTAATAGTCGGCGGCCGGGTCGAGCGACACGGCTCCGTCGGGCGCCACTTCGTAAGCAACAATGGATCCCGGGTGGGGACTCTTAGCGGTCGAGGGAGTGCAGTACTTGCACCCCAGCCCCGCCGTCGTCGCTGCCACATACACGGCCCACGTATACGTGAACGGGTTGCTGGCTCCCCCGGGCCCGGTCGAGCTCCCGTGCAGCGTGATGTTGTCCGTCCCGACCGCCGAGAGAATGTACGAACCGCTCGCCGAGCTGGACCCCGGCGTGTAGCTCTTCTGCGACACCCCGCTGCCATACGTAATCGTCATCGGGCCGTTCGACCAGCCCACCGTCGGTGGCACGCCGACGTAGCTCGCCCCGACCGTGACCGTCGCCCCGACACCGACCCACGGCTCAAAGCCGCCCG
>JASHQX010000124.1 GCA_030038895.1 Thermoplasmata archaeon | reverse complement strand
TCGCGCGTGAAGACCGCCGCCTGGAGGCCGTACGGGGTCGCGTTGGCGATCCGCACCGCGTCGTCGAGGGTCGAGAACCGCACGACCGGGGCGAGGGGCCCGAACGGCTCCTCGTGCACGACCCGTGCATCCTCCGGGACCTTGTCGAGCACGGTCGGGGCGTAGAAGCTGCCGCCGATGGGGGACGCCGGACGGGACCCCCCGGCGAGGATCTCGGCCGAGCGGCTCCGCGCGTCCTCGACCAGATGCTCCATCCGCTCGACGGCGGCCGTGTCGATCAGGGGGCCGACCTCGGTCTGCTCGTCCAGCGCCGGGCCGACCCGGAGCGACCGGGCCCGATCGGCGAGGGCGCGCGCGAACTTCTCGGCGACCGAATCCTGCACGAGGAGGCGTTTCGACGCTGTGCAGACCTGGCCGGAGTAGCCGAACGCCCCTCGGACCGCCGCAGGCACGACGACGTCGAGGGCCGCATCGTCGAGCACGACGAACGGGTCCATCCCGCCCATCTCGAGGATGACCCGCTTCGCCTGGCGCCCCGCGCGTTCCGCAATCCCCTTGCCCACGTCGGTCGAACCGGTGAACGTCACGAGGCGGGTGCGCGGGTGCTCGACCAGGGTGTTCCCGACCGAGCCGCCCGGGCCGACGACGATGTTCAGCACGCCCGGTGGTATCCCGGCGGCCGCGAGATGCTCGGCGAGACGGAGCGCGGTGAACGGGGCCGCGCTCGTCGGCTTCGCGACAACCGGGTTCCCGGCGGCGAGCGCCGGAGCGATCTTGTGCGAGAGGAGGTTGAGGGGGAAGTTGAACGGACCGATCGCGACCACGACCCCGATCGGGTCCCGGACCGAGAACAAAAACCGTCGTTCATTGCCGGCGGGAAGCGCGTAGGCGTCCGCCGGAAAGCTCTCCCCGCCCAAGTGGCGGATCTCCTCCGCGGCGAGCTCGTAGACGCCCACCGCCCGGTCGACCTCCACCCGCGCGTCGACGATCGGCTTCCCCACCTCGCTCGCAATGAGGCGGGCCATCGTTTCGCGGTCGGCCTTTAGACGCGCCGCCGCGGCCCGGAGGATGCGCGAGCGCTCGTGGCCGGGTACGTGGGCCCAGGACTCCTCTCGCTCGGCAGCCGCGTCGACCGCGGCCCGAGCCTCCTCCGTGGAGGCGACCGGGGCCTCGCCGATCGGCTGGCCCGTGGACGGGTCGACTACCGGGAGGTACCGACCGGTGGCAGGGGCCCGCCAAACGCCCCCGATGAAGAGGGAACCCTTGCCGGTCGCGGGGATCCCTTCGATCGTCACGTTCGTGCCCGCGCTAGGCGGGGTCGCCGTAGACGGTGTAGTGCCAGCCCTTGCGGGCTTGGCCGGTGAGGTCGATGTAGATGTTCTTGACGACCGTGTAGTCGTTGAGCGAGTCGGTGCCAAGGTCCTTGCCGAACCCCGACTGCTTGAACCCCCCGTGCGGCGTCTCCGAGCCGAGGGGGAGGTGGTCGTTGATCCACACGTCCCCGAACCGGAGCGCGTGGGCCGCCTTAACCGCAGTCCGGAGGTCCTTCGTCCATACGCTCCCCGCGAGGCCGTAGTCGACCCCGTTCGCGATCTCGATCGCCTCGTCGAACGTCGAGAATTCCAGAACGTCGAGGACCGGCCCGAAGATCTCCCGCTGGGCGATCGTCATGTCGGGGGCGACCGAGTCGAAGAGCGTCGGGAGGACGAACGCGCCGTTCGGGAAGTGCGCGTGGTCGTCGGTCCCCCCGATGAGGAGCTTCGCCCCCTCGTCCTTCCCTTTTCCGACGAAGTCGAGGACCGTCTTCTGCTGGATCGGGCTGACGAGGGGCCCGAGGTCGGTCGACCGAGAGAGGGGGTCACCCACCCGGACCTGCCGGATCCGCTCGAGCAGATGCTCGACGAACTTCGGACGGACGGAGCGGTGAACGATCAGGCGGGTCGCCGCGGTGCAGTCCTGGCCCCCGTTGACGAACCCGCCGACCATCGCGCCTTCCACTGCCGCGGCGATGTCGGCGTCCTCGAAGACGACGAACGGGGCCTTCCCACCGAGCTCGAGCTGGACCCGCTTGACCGTCCCGCTCGCCGCCTCCATGATCCGGCGGCCGGTCGCCGTGTCGCCCGTGAGCCCGACCATGTCGACCTTGGGGTTGCGGGCGAGCTCGTCCCCGACCTCGGCACCGGGCCCGGTGATGACGTTGAGCGCTCCGGCCGGCAGGCCGGCATCCTGGAAGATCCGGCCGAGCTCGAGGGTCGTGAGGGGAGTGTAGCTCGCCGGCTTCAGCACGACCGTGTTGCCGACGATGAGTGCCGGGGCGATCTTCCAGACCGCCATCATGATCGGGTAGTTCCACGGCGTGATCGACGCGACGACCCCGACCGGCTCGCGCCGGAAGATCGTGGTGCCATCGCCGGTAAACTCCCCGGGGTTCTTCGCCTCCATCGTGCGTCCGGCACCGGCATAGAAGACGAGGTTATCGACGCTGAAGGGGAGGTCCGCGTCCGCGGCCTGCTTGATCGTCTTCCCCTGGTTGCGGCTCTCGAGCTCGGCGACCTCGCCGAGACGCTGCTGGAGGATCTGGGCCGCCTTCAGAAAGACTTCCGCACGGGCCCGGGGCGGTAGACGGGGCCACGGTCCCTTGTCGAACGCTTCCCGTGCCGCGTCAATCGCCCGGCGGGCGTCCTCGCGGCCAGACTTCGGCACGGTCCCGAGGGACGCCCGGTCGAACGGGCTCACGACCGGCATCGTGTCCTCGCTGGACGCCGCCACCCATTCCCCCCCGATCAGCATCGTGTGATCCACGGTCCCACCGCCGGCGGGAACGACCGAGCCTCGGATAACCTTGCGGTCGTGGGACCCTGCCATTCGCCCCCGGGGCCCGGGATGGGGTGGAAAAAGGGCCCCCCGCAGGGCATATCAAGCGGGAGACCTCTCCTCCCCCTCGGCTTGGGCCAGCATCGATGGATCCCCGATGGCGTAACGTCGTCGTCCTGGTCATCGTCGTGATCGTCATCGTCTCGCTCGTGACGATCCGAGTCGCGACGGTTGGCTGCCTCCGACAGGCGAACCCGCTCATCATCGACCAGTCAGAGATTCCCGACTCGCTCGACCCGGGCGAGACCTTCTCGACCCCCGGCTGGGCCGCGGTCCAGCAGGTCTACGAGGGCCTCGTGAACTACAACGGCTCGAGCGCGACCAGCTTCGTGGGGGTCCTCGCCCACAACTGGACGAATTCCTCGAGCGACCTCCAGTGGAACTTTACCCTCCGGACCGGGGTCACCTTCTCGAACGGAGACCCGTACAACGCCTACGTCCAGTGGTACAGCTTCTACCGGAGCCTGCTTCTGGCGAGC
>JASHQX010000123.1 GCA_030038895.1 Thermoplasmata archaeon | reverse complement strand
TTCATCACGGGCGGTCTTACCCCCGGCGACGTGTTCGTGACGCTCACGACTGCCCAGTACCTCGAGAACGAAACCGGCAACATCAACTACATCGCGATCACCAACTCCGGCTCCCAGGCCGCGGGTGCCGCGACTTCCTCATCCGTTAGTGCCCACCTCAACGTCACCCTCGCTAGCCTTCTCTCAGCCTACGGCCTCACTGTCAAGACCCCGCTCGAGAACGGACTCTACACCGCGTCGATCAGCAGTCAGAGCCTGCTGACGCTCTTCCTCGTCCTAGGCCTGTTCTCGATCCTGGCCGGAGCGATGCTGATCGTTGGGATCTTCGTGATGCTCGCCGAGGAGCGCAAGGGCGAGATGGGAATGCTCCGCGCGATCGGAATGCGGCGTCGGGAGCTTGTGTACACGTACTACTTTGAAGGGGTCGCCTACGCCACGGGAAGCGCGTTCGCGGGGACCCTGGTCGGGGTGGGAGTGGGGTACGTGCTCGTCATCCTCGCCGGGTCGATCCTCCGGACCGAGGGGATCCCCCAGGCCGCCATCGTTCAGTCGTTTACGGTCACCGGCCAGAGCCTGGTCATCGCCTACGTGGTGGGGTTCCTTCTGACGCTCGTCACGGTCGTCGTGGCGTGCCGTCGGGCGAGCCGGCTTAACATCATTCGGGCGATCCGTGACATCCCCGAACCGAAGGCCCCGATCCGGACCTACACGTTCCTCGCGTACCTCGGCGGGGCGATGGTCGTTCTCGGCTTGCTCGGGTACCTGACGACCGCCCGGGGCACGGACGACCTGGCCTATCCCATCATTACCGGCTCGTTCGTGATCCTCGGCCTGGGCCTCATTGCCGCGAGGTTCGTCAGGAACCGCATTGCGTTCAGTGCGGTGGGCGCCGCCCTCGTGGTGTGGGCCGGCTTCGAACCGCTCCATCCCCTCCTCTTCGGCTCGGCGCACTCGAGCTCCGTCTTCAACCTGTTCGTGACCGGCATCATCATGGTCGGCGGCCTCTTGATGGTCGTCCTGCTCAACGCCGACTCGCTGGTTGCGATCTTCCGTCGTCTCCTCGGATCAAGAGCCCAGTCGAGCCCGGTCGTCCGGATCGGTACGGACTACCCGACCCGTCAGCCCGGCCGGACCGCGGTGAGCCTCACGATCTTCGCCCTCGTGGTCTTCACGATGGTCGGGATCGCGGCGGCCGGCTCAACGGTTCAGGGTAGCCTCAACTCCACGATCCAGACCGAGACCGGGGGGTACAGCTTCTTCGGCTATTCGACCGTCGCGATGCCCGAGCTCTGGTCCCAAATCTCGGCCAACGCGACCCTCGCCCCCCTGTTCCAAAATGCCGTCCCGCTGGTCACCGGGGCCGTGGATATCGATGTCCCCGGCTTCTCTTCGAACCCGTACCATGACTCGATCTATGCCGCGCTGCCGAACGAGACGGCCCCCTCCGACTTCTACGACACCAACGGGTTTACCTTCCAGTCGACCCTGAACGGGCTGAGCGCCGCGGCCACGTTCGAGCTGGTCGCGACGAACCCCTCGGACGCGATCCTGGACGAGAACTACGCCAACGTCACGAACCCCTTCTCGACGGGCTCGAGTTCCCATCCCAAGGTCAGCGTGGGCTCCTCGATCGAGGTGGCCACGCCCAGCGGGGCGAATCGCACAAAGTTCACGGTCGTTGGGCTCCTGAGCGAATCGATCATCACTGGTGTCTGGGTCGATCCTGCCACGGCGGCGTCGATGGGCTATACGAGCCAGAACTCGTACTTCCTGACCGTCGCTTCCGGAAAGTCGACTCAGCTTGCGGCGCAGGACGCGAAGCGCGCGTTCTTCCCCGAAGGTTTGGTCCTCTTCGACCTGCCGGGACTCCTCGCGACCTCCATCTCAACCACGGAGGGCATCATCGGCCTCTTGGAGATCTTCGTGGGCCTTGGCCTCGCGGTAGGGATCGCCGCGATGGGGATTTTCGCCCTCCGCGCCGTGGTCGAGCGCCGTCGCGAAATCGGAATGCTCCGGTCGATCGGGTTCACCCAGAGGATGGTTCTCCGCTCCTTATTCCTCGAGTACTCCTTTGTGACGATTCTCGGCATCGCGATCGGGGTCGCCCTGGGCCTTCTCGTAATCTACAATCTTTCCGTGAGCCCCGGGGCCGTGGCCGACGGCGTCCAGCACTTCGTGGCTCCCTGGCCGACGGTACTCGAGGTCACAGCCTTGGCCTACCTCCTGGTGCTCGTCGCGATCGCCGTCCCCTCCCTGCACGCCGCGCGCCTCCCGCCGGCGGAGGCGGTCCGGACTACGGAGTGAGCCCGGCATCCCGGGTCGATCGGCGCAGTTCTTCCCCGGTCTCGCCCTCGGGCCCCGGATGGCCCGGAGTGCTTCAGCCTCGGGCGAAGGAGAAAGGCCGAAGAGGGGAGGGCCCATGGGCCGCCGGGGCGGTCCTCATGAAGTATGATCTCGTGGCTCGCATCGACACCGAGGATCCGAAGACCCTGCAACCGGTGGTCGAGGCGATCGTCGCTCGACATTCGGGTACGATACGCGCGTCGGGCGGGGTCTTCGAGATCCGCCTTACATGGGAAGGCGAGAGTTCCCGCGATCTTAACCGGGAGCTGCTCACGGAGCTGCGCCATGCCGTCAAGAAGACGCGGCTGAGGAGCGAGTGGACCGCAGGTGGGATGACGGAGAAGTTCTTCGACTACGTTCCGAAAGGCACCCGGACACGCTGACCGGACTTTCCCCCAGGCCACGAGGGTCTGAGACCGGTAGGGAATCCGTCGGGACGTCCTCTACATTCGAGGCTTCTTCTTCGCCGGGGTTGCGCTTTCCTTCATCCCGAGGAACTTCTTCATCGGCTCCCAGTAGAACTCGTACCAGCCCTTGTCCACCCCGTCCCGGAAGGCATCGGGAATCCCAACATGGTCGACGATCAACTGCGTCCGCTTCCCCTTGGGCCGCAGCACCAGGGAGAGGACCGAGTACGCCCCCTCGGGCCATTCGCTGGCGCGCCAGGCTTGCACGATCCGCCGGCCGGGTACGAGGTCGAGATTGTACCCCGAGATGTATCCGTCCCCGGCGGTAAACCGTCCCCCCTCTCTCCGGCTCATCTGGGCGGCCTGACCGGTGAACCGGGCATGCCGCCGGCTGTCGAGATAGGCGTCGTAAACCGTTCGGGCGGTCGCGTCGAACTCCACTTCGTGGTGCACGGGTCGGCACATGGTCCGCTTTCCTTCCGGGGGTGAGCCCCGAGTTCCTGAGGCACACAACATACTTAACCATTTAGTTTAATATTCCCATGAGATCGCTTCCATGCCACGCCAGGCCACCGTGCCACCGGGGGCCTCCCCCGACCCACTCGACCGGCTCTTCCACGCACTCGCGGATCGGACCCGTCGAAAGCTTCTGGCGCAGCTCGCCCTCCGTCCGGCGAAAGTGACCGACCTCGCCCGCCCGTTCCGGATGAGCCTGCCGGCGGTGTCGAAACACCTGCGGATCCTCGAGGAAGCGGGCCTGATCTCGAGGACGGTGGATGGACGAGTCCATCGCATGACGCTTACGGGCGAGCCTCTCCGTCAGGTTGAGATCTGGCTCGATCCGTTCCGGTCGTACTGGGAGGAGACCTTGACCTCGCTCGGCACCGATCTGGCAAAGCATCCGCGCCGGGGTCGATTGAAAGCGCGCTGACTCAGGGGAGAGAGCCACCCCGGAGCCGATCGAGCGTTCAGAGCCGGGACGTCGAGGAGATCGCCGAGGGTTCGGGGCTCCGGGGGACGGCGGAGCCGGTGGCGACCATCGGCAGCTGGTTCGCGACCGGGGGCGTCGGCGAGGGGCTCAACCGGCGACGGAGCCAGAACCGGACGTCCTGGTGGTACATGTTTCCGTACGGGCAGGCGCCGACGCAATCGCCGACCCCGCAGCACTTCGTGCTCCGATACTCCCCGGTAGTGCGGAAGTAGAGCGGCATATCAACGAGTCCGACCGGGCAGGCCTTGGCACAGTCGAACGTCGTGCACGCCTGACAGACCTTTCGATCCTTCACCTTGAGTCGGAACAGGCCGACCTTCGCGAACGGAATGCTGAGCGCGCCCCAGTGACAGAAGCCAGTGGTGGCGCAGTTGTACGTCCCGACGTACGGGACTGAGACGAACATCGCGAACCAGAGAGCGCCGAAATAGAGCTCCACCGGTAACGGCAGCGCGCTCGTATCCACCTCGCCGTTCGCGAGGGTCACGGAGGGAAGCATGTGGAGGACTCCGAGCAGCGACGTCGCGAAGAGCGAGATCAGTGCCAGGCTCGACGCGACGAGGTACGCGGTCGAGAGCTGGCTACCGAGGAAGTACTTCCCGACCCGGGAATTCTGGTTGAACCCCCGCATCTCGCTGACGGTCGTCCCCTGATAGAGGAGCGCGGCCCCGCACATGACCGCGCAGAGCGCCTTCCGCCCGAACAGGACCGTCATGACGCCAACGAAGACGTACATGAAGAGGATTGCCGCGAACGCGGTCGACTCGAACGGACCCCCGGACCTGAGGCCGAATCCCCACCCCACGAGCGGGAGGCTGGAGAGCGTCCCGGACGCGACGATCGGGGTCGAGGAGGCGAGGCTCGGGATGTAGATCGCCGCGAGCGCATAGACCGCGATCATGAGACCGAGCCGGTAGCGCAGGGGTCGCTCCCGGGTCTCGCGTATCTTGAAGACGACGAGGGCTCCCATCGTGAACCCCATCACGATGAGGAACCAAGCGGAGGCGAGGATCGCGGCTCCAAACCACAGGCCGTCGTAGATTGCAGTCCCCACGGCGCCGAAGGATACTCCGGAGTAGGGTAGGAACGGAATGAACTGGAGGAAGGTCGGCCCGGCGATCTCGAGGTCCAAGAGCGCGCCGAGGAAGAACTGAGTCAGGAACGTGAACAGCAAGATTTCGAACACCCAGAACGGGTGGAGGAGCCAGGGCAACCGAGCCTCCGACCGTGCGGAAGCGGATGGAATCGATGCGACGAGTCCGACGGCGAGCTGAAAGGCGACCGACAGGGCGAGAATCGTGGGCGTCCCGTACAGGTGCCAGACGAACCAGCCGCAGCCGGAGAGCGTCCCGGCGACCGACCACCGGACGAGGAGACGGGAGAGCGAGGGGGTGAGCTGCTTCGTACGGTAAATATACTGAAGGGCCACCACGAACAGCCCCACAAACAGGGCGGTTCCGACGTATGCGGATAGCGAGCTCCAAACCGGACTCGCGATTAAAGTCGGAGAGAGCAGGAGGATGCCTGCTTGTCCTACGATCAGGACTCGGACGCGCGGGTCGAGGTCCGATCGGCTGAAAGCTCCGACCCCAGCGACTTGGACCGAGGATAGGACGAGGAACCCCGGATTCAGGAGAATCGACACGAGGGGCGCCCACGGGGCTGGAACCGAGCCCACGGGGGAAGATACGCCCACGATCGGGAGAAGCGCGCCCAGGAGAACGTCGGAGAGAGCGAGAAGTCCCACAAGAATGAACCTCCCCTCTCGTCCGCTGAAAATTGACGACGGTCTGTGGGTTCCGTTCATTGGCACCTCGAAAACGATTGAGTCAGGACGGAGTGAGTGGCAGAAACGACGCTCGGAGCGCCGCGTTCAAAACTCACCGGTTTCACCCCCCGACTCTCCGCTCTCGGTATCCAGAACGGACTTCCCATCGTAGGCGACCTTCTGCAAGAGCACCTGGGCCGCAAGGACGACCGGGAGGGGAAGCTGGTCAAACCCCCAGGGGGACGTGACATATCCTCCGTCCGTCAGAACCCACCAAAGGAACGTCAGTTCCCATTGGGCGGCCACCAAGCTGAGATTACCGCCGAAGGCTGCTCCCAGATCTCGATACACCACGAGATACTCGAGGAAGGAAAGGGGATAGCTGCCGTTCCCCGCGGAATCGAGCAGGGAGTCCCCGGTCCAGTTTCCGCCGGCCACCTGCGTCGTGTTGACCGAACCGGAAGCTGCCGCCGTAACGCTCGATACCGTCGGGGCGGAGAGGTTGCCAGACGGATTCTCTATGTCGGCCACGGCGAGATTCGCGGTCAGTGGCAAACCGGTCTCTGTGTACCCGATTCCACCGGTCTGGTTCGCCAGGGCCGCGACCAACGCAGGCGCATCGTCGTATCCCGTTCCGACCGGCCAGGCGAGGGTGTCGCCGGATCCGTAGCTCGCGTTCCACTCGGGACTCGACTCCGACAGGAAAGCCGAAAACATCCCGTTGAGGGGGGTGGCATTGCTGATGGATAGGACCGAGATCGCCAGGTTCTGCGGAAGGTGAATCGAAGGGTTCAGCGCCTCCAACGCCGGGTCATTCCACTGACGGATGGCCCCGGAGTAAATCTCCGCGAGCACGGTACCGTTCAGGTTCAGCGGACCCGCAAGACCGGGAAGGTTGTAGACGATCGTGACCGAGGTGAGGCCAATCGGCACGACGTACGTCAGGTCCGGAAGCTGCCCAAGCTCTCCGGGGGTGGGCGCCGATTGGAGAACCGCGAGGCTGACCGTGCGAGAGGCGAGCTCCTCGAGACCGGTGGTACCGGTCCCGGACGAATATCCGATCCGAACGCAGTTCCCGTACGAAGTCAAAAAGTCGGCCGTCATCGCGGACCACGACTCGGCGAGCGTCCGGCCGGCATCGGCCGGGATCGAACCCTGGAGGTCCACCCTCTGGCCGGCCTGGCCCGAACAGGATTGAGGCCCGAACAGGCCGGGAACCGCGGGCCCTGGGGAGCGGAGGTTCATCCATCCGGTAGTAACCCCGACCCCCACCGAGATCAGGAGGATCACCGCCACAATCGCCGCAACCTCGGAGAGCCGTACTCGGTGCCGAGGGGGCAGGGTGAGGCCCGTGCTACGAGCCTGCCGGCGGAACTCGTCGACGGATTCCTCCCGAGATTCCGTCGACCTGCCGTTCATGGGGAAGTTTTTGCCGTTCCGGACAATGGTATTGCACTTTGTCTGACCACGTATATATACTCACGAGAGCGGCCGAGGTCGGATACGAGGACCGCGACACGGAGGAGGATTGAGAACGTCTTTGCCGGTGGATACCCACTACGCGGGGAGCAGGTCGAACGCTCGTGCCAAGTTTTCCGCAAAGAAGAGACGGAAGCACCAATCCGAGAACTCCGAAGGAATCGGGACGGAATTGAGATCCGCACGCGTCTGGCCCTGGCGTCGCGCTGAGTTGGCGAGACGAACGAGCGCTCTCAGGTAATCCTGAAGCGTGGAGATATCCCCCTCTCGGCCCACGGAACCATGTCCGGGCAACGCCCAGTGGACTCCGAGTCGCCGGACCGAACCAAGGATCCGAATCCATTCAGTGGGAAATCCGTCTCCGACGCTCGGATGGAACCCGACGGACAAGAGGTCTCCGAGAAATGCGATACGCTTCTCCGGGCAGTAGGCCAGGACATCGCTCGGCGAATGGCCTCCGCCGAACGTCATGACCCAAAGTTCGCGCTTGGTTCCCCGGAGGACGAGTCGATCTTCGACGAACATGTCCGGCAGAGGAATCAGCAACCCTCGGGGCGTCGCGAGAATTCCCTGGAACCATCCCTCGAAGATCCTTCGGTCGCGCGGACCGGCCGAGAGCCGGCCAGCACGGAGGTCCTCGATATCAGTTACGGCGCTTCGTTGGTCGGATTCGAGCGCCTTCGCCGCACGCTCGTCGATGAGCTCCCGAACCTTCTGGGTGGAAACGATACGGACCGAAGGAAACGATCCGTTCCCGCGGATGTGGTCTCCGTGATAATGACTGTTGACGAGGTAGGCGACCGGATGACCCGTGAGGCGCTCTGCCACTCGCCGCAGGTCGTCGGCGGCCTGAGGCGTAAGCATTGAATCGAAGACAACCGTCGAGTCTCCGAGGTCGATAATCCCGCTATTGCAGAGTCCGAATCCATCGTCCGTGGCGATCGCGGCAGTGATCCCCTCCGCTAATCGCTCGAGACGAAAGTGCGGGGAAGGCGAGGCCAGGTCGGTCATCTCGCTACCCCTTCGAGGACCGGCCGGGATTACTTAGCCGCGCCCGTCGTTCGACAGTTCTGCTGATCGAGAGGACGCGACAAGCACACCCGTCGCTTCAGCGGGGTCGAGCGATTCCGACCGAGCCGATCACGCGGACCAGGGGCAAGGAGGGAGGGCCTCCCTTGACCAACCCGATGCTCGAGGAGGAGCTACAATGGACCGACGGAAGCGACTGCTCGAACATGACCGCACCCGTGGTGGCGTTCAGGGTGGCGTTGAAGGCCGGGCCGGTCGTTCCCACCGCCGCGTTGAAGGGGCACGCGGTGTAGTTGACCCTCCATTCGGGACCGAAGTTGACTAACCCAAAGACGGATGCTCCACCGATGAGAGCGTACGACGCGTTGGCGTTCGGATGGGCCGTTAGAAACGCTCCTGCATAGCCGGCCACGTCGCTCGCCACCGCCGAACTGTCGATCACGTTCGAAGGAACTACTGAGAAATAGTTGAACACGGTTGCGCAGGCCTGCTTCGGTGCGATCGTGCCGAATTCCGAGGCCTGCCCGTTGGTGACGGTCACGATTAGGTACTCTTCGGCAGCGTTCCGATAGAGAAAGATCCATCCCGACGCCCGACCATTGGTCAATTCTGACGGGGCCGCGGGAATGGTCACCGTGCCCGTGACTCCGGGCGAGTAGGTGATGTTGCAGTCCTTGGACGAACCCAGATTCTCCGAGGCAATGGCGGTGGTCATGATCCCTGCGCCGAGGACGAGATCCCAAGAGCCTCCCGAGACCCCCGAAGCGACCCCATTCGCTTGCGAGACCGCTTGACTGTACGTCGGCGTGGAACCGACAGAGGACTTGGCCGGGGTGAACACCCCACCGAGCGCAAGAGCCGCCACGACCGCGATGATCACGACAACCGCAGCGATGACGATCCAAGCGCGCGAACGGTGGGGAGCGGGCGGGAAAGAAGGCGGGGGCGGTGGAGGGCTGGGCGATGTTTCAGCCCAAGCAGGTGATGTAGGCGTGGTTGATGGATTAGAACTGCTGGAGAGAGATCCCGCCGACACGGAGCCCGTGTTGTTCTGGTCGGGCTCGAGGCTTAAACATGTCGTCGGACCAGTTCGTTCCGCCCGGGACTTGGGCCCATTGCACGCTACACCCAGTCCTAATCAAGCAGGAAGCTCTGCCCAACCCGCATATGGTCGCGACGATCGAAGGCCTCGAAGCGGTAACCGTCCACGTCCGAGACATCCAGAAGGCCCGGAAGTTCTACGGCGAAGTACTAGGCCTGAGCGAGCTGCAGTTCGACGGGAAGGCGGGTCGGGCCGTGTTCGCGATTCCCGGTACGACCACGGCGCTCCGGATGCACGTGTATGACCCCCAGGAGGGGGGAAGGGAACCTGGAACTGTCTCGGGGATCGTTTTCTCTCACCGCGATCCAGTGTCCGCCTGCGCGGAGATCACACGACGGGGCGGAACGGTCACGGACCCACCGCACAAACTCAACCCCCCCGGATTTACTACCACCCTGTCGGTCATCGCCGACCCAGATGGGAACGAGTTCATCCTCCGCTCGCCGCCGACACCAACCAAGTAGTGTCCCCATCTGTCATTTTTGGTGCGGCCGGCTTCAATCGTCGACGAGGGTCGACCTATCGAACTCGTAGGGTTCATTCGTCCGGCTTCAAGGGGGAACGAACCCAACTGCCTGGAACTAGGGCAGCTGGCTCGATACGATACCGCTGTAGCCGTTGAGCCCTATCGCCTGAAATACGAGCGATTGACCCACGGTCGACTGCTCTTGGCCCATGTCGATCACGATAGAATCGGAACTAGTCAGGGGGGTTGAAGGAAAGAAACCACCACCGTAGTGCACCCAGCCCCCGACCATCGAGATGCCCGCGCCCGGCGCAATCACCGAGTACGCGAGAACTTGTCCCGTGTTCGCCACCGCGGCGACATCGGCGACCCCGGAGTTATGGAACACGACGCCGCTGGAGGTCGTCACCGAGAACCCGACGTCACCCAATGAGACGGTCGATAAGAGGACGGGCACCTGATAAGCGAAATCCGAAAGCGTGGCGCACCCGCCGGCCGCCGCCCAGGCCCCAGTACAGTTCGTCGTTTGAGGCGAGCCGAAGTCGAAGGCCGTCCCAAGCGGAATCGAGGTCGGGCTCGGGCCATGTGCGAGGCCGCTCACCTCGATGTAGAGAAGGAAGGAGATCAAGATGGTAGCCGCGACGAGTACGACGACGACGATTACCACGATACCGACGATACCGAGGGGGCCGAAGCTCCGCTGGGGGGATGGCGGGGGCCCTCCACCGGACGTGTACCTCCCCCCAACCGGTGCGAACGGAGCGCCCGCGTCATACCGCGGGGTCCCGCAGGAGGTACAGAATAGAGCGGTGGGCGGCAGGGGCCCACCGCACTGATGGCAAAAGCCGCTCAGAGGCGGTGCCGGTGAGCTCACGCTCCACGATGGCTTCGTTCTGCGATTAAGCTAACGTCGGCGAACCCGTTTCGCCGGGAGCTCCCTCCTCTATCCCCCCCTTCGGGGGGATTCATGGAGCCGCGATGAG
>JASHQX010000122.1 GCA_030038895.1 Thermoplasmata archaeon | reverse complement strand
TGTCGCGGCGGAGCTCGAAGCGCTTACCGCGGGAGGAAGATCGGTCTCCAGTATTCGCCCCGATGGACCCGAACCCCGAATGTTGGAGAGATCGATCCCCCGTTCGGCCGCCAGACGTCGGACATAGGGCGAGGCCAACGGGGGCGAAATCCCTGAGGTGACCGGAGACGGCGGAGCCACCACGGACGAGGTCGCCGGAGTGCCGCCGGAGACACGGGCCGATCGCGAAGCGGCCGGTGGGCTCGTAACCAACTCGCTCGGCGATCGCACGGGAAGGGTTCCCGCCATCCCTTCGGACGCCTCGATCGTGACGAGGAGACCCCCGACCTTGACCTTCTCCCCGACCTGGGCGTGGATCTTCGCGATCTTCCCGGTCTTGGGGGACGGGATTTCGACGTTCGCTTTGTCGGTCAGGACGCTGACGAGCGGCTGATCCTCGCGGACCGGCTCGCCCTCCTTCACGAACCACTGGACAACCTCTCCCTCGGCGACTCCTTCCCCGATGTCCGGCAAACGGAACTCGTAGGGCATGTTCCCTCCTATCCGGCCCGGACCGCGGACCGGGCGGCGGCCTCGATCTTCTCGGCGTTCGGCAGGTACAGATTTTCGAGCGCGTACGGAAACGGCGTGTCGTAGCCCGTCACCCTCGCGATCGGAGCCTTGAGCGAGTAGAACGCCTGCTCCGCCAAGATCGCCGAGAGCTCCGCCCCGAAACCGCAGAAACGGGCGGCTTCGTGCACGACCACCGCGCGTCCGGTCTTCTCCACCGATGCAACGACCGCCCTCTCGTCCAGGGGGACGAGGCTCCGAAGGTCGACGACCTCTGCCGAGATCCCGTCCCGAGCAAGGGAGTCGGCCGCCTCGACCGCCGGCGGGATCATCGCACCGTAGGCGAACACCGACACGTCGGTTCCTTCGCGCACCAGTCGAACCTCCCCGAACGGAACCCGGTGGTCGCCCTCCGGGACCTCTCCCGAAACGGACCGGTAGATGCGCTTCGGTTCGAAGAACATTACTGGGTCCTCGTCGTGAATCGCGGTGAGCAAAAGCCCCTTCGCGTCCGCCGGCGTGGAGGGAATCACGACCTTCAGCCCGGGAGTGTGGCAGAAGAACGCCTCCGTGCTCTGGGAATGGTAGAGTCCGCCCTTGACCCCGCCCCCGTACGGAGCCCGCACGACTACGTGGCAGGGGTACTGACCGCCCGAACGGTAGCGAAGCTTGGCGAGCTCGCTCACGATCTGATCGAAAGCAGGGTAGATGAAGTCCATGAACTGGATCTCCGCGACGGGTTTCAGCCCGTAGAGCGCCATGCCAATCGCGGCTCCTACAATTCCCGTCTCCGAGAGCGGGGTGTCAATCACCCTCTCGGCACCGAACTCCTTGTAGAGCCCCTCGGTGGCACGGAAGACTCCTCCGTTTACTCCGATATCTTCCCCGAGCAGAAGAACGTCGGGATCCTGCCGCATCGCCTCTTGCAGGCCCCGATTAACGGCCTGAACGAGTGTGAGTTCGGTCACTTCTTCTCGCCTCCGTGCTCCAAGAACGTCTCGCATTGTGCGCGTTCGGTCTCCAAGCGGGGAGTGGGGCGTGCGAACACGTTTTCGAAGAGGGTACCGGGCTCGATCGGAGGCACTTTCTCAGCTTCCTCGATTGCGGAGGCCAGTGTCGCGCGTGCGGCTTCCCAAATCTTCTGGTCCCCCGGCTCGTCCAGCGCTCTCGTTCCCATCAGTCGAGCCTTGAGCAGGTGGATCGGGTCGCGCTCGCGAGCCGCCGCGACTTGTTCGTTGGTCCGGTAGCGATGCGGATCGTCGGAAGTGGAGTGTGGACCGAACCGGTACACCTGGGCCTCGATCAAGGTCGGCCCCTCTCCTCCAATCGCTCGTCGACGTGCCTGCGCTACGGCGAGATAGACCGCATTGACGTCGTTTCCGTCGACGACGACGCCCGGGAAGCCGTACGCTTCGGCCTTCTGCGCCAGCGTACGACTGACGGTTTGTCGCTTCCTTGGAAGCGAGATCGCCCACTCGTTATTCTGACAGAAGAAAACCGTCGGGGCCTGGAAAACGCCTGCGAAGTTGAGTCCCGCGTGGAAGTCGTTCGTGCTGGTCGCGCCATCGCCAAAGAAACTGATCGTGACGATCGGATCGTGCCTCCGCTGGGCGGCCATCGCAGCTCCCACCGCGTGAGTGATCTGCGTTCCAATGGGGCTCGACGCACTAACAAAGTTCTGGTCCCGGAAGGCGAAGTGATTCGGCATCTGAGTCCCGTTGGCAAGGTCGGTGGAGTTCCCTATGAGCTGGTCCAAGATCGATCGGAGCTTTGCACCGCGAACCAAGGCGACCGCGAGCTCGCGATACGCAGGGAAGACCCAATCCTCGGCTCGGAGGGCGAACGCCGCCCCTACCTGGGCGGCTTCCTGCCCGGAGAGAGGGGCATAGAAACCGATGCGGCCCTGACGTTGGAGCGAGAGTGCTCGCTCGTCAATAACGCGGGCCAGCACCATCCAGCGGTACGCTTCGAGAAGGCGATCGGTTGGTAGGCCCCCGTGGACTGACCCATCGTCGGTCGGTCGTGACGAGTTTACCGTCGCCTCCGCCATTCAGGTTCCCGAAAAAGGTCACTGATATAAGCCCAGAGACGCAGGTCCCTCCGCGGCACACGGGGATATTCCGGACCCACAGACACTCATCAGAATCGGGAGAACACTGGGGTCGGGCCGATCGCTCGGCCCGACCCGCGGAAGCGGTTAGGCTTGGTATCACCTTGGCCCGACTAGTCGTACGAGCCCCACGTAATGGTGAAGTGGTCGTCCGTATAGTCGTAGGTACTCAGACTGCTGACCGACTGTTGCACCTTGCCCGAAACGTCCCCGATTGTGGTGATCGCGTAAACGGTCGCGTGCGCATCCTTCGGAAGACCGCCAATACCCGAGTGGTACCCGTTGATCACAGCTTGGCAGGTGGCGAATGTCGTGGTGCCGTAGTCGGGCAGGTAGTAGCCCTCACCCGTCAGGGATTCCGAAATGCACTCCGCTGAACCATCCGGTCCGCCCTCGCACTGGTTGTCCGAGTTGCAGATCGATGGGTTCCCTTGAACGACGAAGCTGAAGGCCGCGTTCGACTCATCCTCGACGAGGATCGTGTAGATTCCGCAGTCCGATCCGTAGCAGTAGTACGGCTGGTAGAGGACGTACGTCTGGAAGTTATTGCCCGCGATGGATCCCGAAAAGACAAACTGGATATCCTCGTACGGGTAGAACTCAAACCAGTCGTAGTAAGTCGGGGCCCCACCATCCGTTGTGCAGTAGGCGAGCGTGCCGCCCTGCTCAACCGTGCCCGTGCTGAACCCGTCAATGCCTACCCAGTTATCCTGGATCGCAGGCTCGTCAGCGCCGCAGGTGATGGCAGGAACCTGCCACTCCCCATACGCTTCGAGAATGGTGCCTTCCTTTGCGGTATCTGCGTAGCCGCCCCAGTTACCGGACGTCGTCTTCTTGACCTTGTCCTTAGCATAAACGTGGAGCTGCGCCATCAGTGCAGGGGAAATCCCTGCGCTCAGGTGCCCCGGTGATGCTTGCACGTGTGTAACAGAGTTCGCGACCGCGGTTCCGAGCGCGACCGCCCCCACTATGCCGAAGCCCATGACGGCCATGGTGGCAACCGCCAGCGCAAGGAACGCCGGGGGCCGCTTGTTCTCTCCTCGCCAACTCACTCGCTCTCCTTCCATGCGACTTTTCCCCTCTTTGTTCACCGATATCGCCGAGCCGGCGGAGCGGCGTGATCGAAATTCATCGTCGGCTCTCCCCCCTCGCCTCGGTCGATTCGGTAGTCCTCGGACCTCCCCCAGTGTCAATAACTCAGCGAAAGCCCACTCGCCGATTCTGGAATCGGGATGTATAATTCGGCGCGAATCGTCCGTCGAGGTGGCCGAATCGGAACTTTTCGTCAATCGCCGAATTGCGGCGGTTTCGGCGCCCGTAGAAGGATATTTTGAGGGGAACCCGATGAAGGCGGGGGGAGAGCAACGGACGAGGTCGACCTCAAGATCTATCGGGCGTTGTTTCCCCATCGGGAAGCGAGGTTCTGGGGTTCTCGCTCGGTGATCGACCCACGAATCTCCGCGACCGAAGTCGCGCGACGGGTCCAGCTCAGCCGAACCGCAATACAGTCTCGCTTGCGCACCTGGAGGCGCATCGGGTTCCACCTGGGGTACGAGGTCTGGCCGAATCCCCGGCTCTTCGGTGCGAGGATTTGCACCATCGATATCCCTGTCGACAGTCCCGCGCAGGTCGACCGGATGTTCGACGACTTGGGCCTCATCGAGGGGGTGATTTCGGCTCGCGATCTCCTCGACGAGGACGGACGGACGGTCCGCGCCTACGTGATCGATGACGGAGAAGTGGGACTGAGTCGTCGGCTACGCCTTCTCCGACGGGTCGCGGGTCTCAAGGAGGTTCCGGAAATTCAGCCCTACTGGATTCCCACGCCGTCGGACGCGCTCTCCGCAATGGACTGGAGGATCCTTTCCCTCTATCGGGGGTACCCTGAGGCGAGTCTGTCCGAAGCAGCTACGACTCTCGGTATCAGCAC
>JASHQX010000121.1 GCA_030038895.1 Thermoplasmata archaeon | reverse complement strand
ATCGACCTCATCGAATCGCGCGGTGCGGTCTCCGAACGGCGGCGGATGGCTCTTCCCTCCGCCCGGCGGATCGCGGTCGGGTCCACGCTCCCGGGGATTTACCCTCCGCTCACGGTCCGCCGGATCGTGCGGCCAAAGGGAGACTCCGTACCCGAGGCCCGCCTGGGGGAGGTCGCAACCGTGTGGGCGGTCCCCGCGGACGAGCTCGGGGTTCGCGTCTCGATCGTCGATGGGGCCAGCACACGCCCGGCACGCTGGGTCGTCCCGCCTGGGGAGACGATCGCGGTGGGAGGGCGCGGGGAGGTGGACGGCGTATCGTTCGAAGTGGTCGCTCTTCGGGCTCGGGGAAGGACCTGGCGGTTTCCCGAGACCCGCTTCTCCGCCCGCGAGGTCCAGCGCGTCTACGCCCGACGGACGGTCAGCCCGCCGGCGGGAAGGAGGGACTGGAGGAGAGGCCGCGGGATCCCGAGCTCCCGGACGAGCTCCACCTCGCGATCCGACCGATCTCGTTCATCGCCCGGGGTCAACAAGAATCGTGTGTCTCCCCGACGCCGGACCGCCTCCGGCGGTGCGGCCGTCCAGCGGACCTCCCCCTCATAGTCGATCGTGCCGAGCGCGAGCTCAAGCGGCAGGTCTCGCATCACCTGTTTCGTCCCCCGGATCACCCACGCGCCCCGCGCGACGAACTCTCCGCTTTCGCTCGACTTCGAGACCTGGTCGGGGGTCACCCAGAAGGCGGCGCCTGAGGCGTGGCCCGCGCGCCACGCCTTCGAGAAGGCGAGCCCCCACTGCCCCGCCTCGCGGTAGGTCACCTCAGTGAGCTCGGGCGAGCCCGGGGGCGGGTGCTTGACCACGACACTCGCGGCCCCGTGGACGTCGGCGTGGACGTACACGTCCCCCTCCTTCAGATGCCGCTTGACCACGAGGTCGTTCGACGAGGCGTCGCGCCCGGCCACTACAATCCCCCCCTCGGAACTGACGAACCAGCGGTACCGCTCGAACCAGTGCGCGCGGTGACGGACGTTCGCTCCGGGGGCGGCCACGGGGGTCGATCGCGAACGGGGCTCCGGCGGTAGGGCGAGCCGTCGTTCGGTCTCTTCGAGTGCGGCACGCGCGCCCGCGAGCTTCGACTGCACCCGCTTCGCCTCCTCGAACAGCGCCTGGGCCGACGCGCGAGGAGGTCGGTCCCGGTGGATCGTCACCTCTTCGCCGCCCAGGTCGACCGTGAGCTCGGCGGCCGCGTCGGGATCGGAGCGGGAACTTTCGAGAGCCGCCTCGGCCTCGGCGTAATGCGCATAGATCGCCTCGGCCTTTCGCTTCAGGGCGGCGACCGTCTCGTCGAGTTCGTTCGCAGCGTGCCGCTGCTGGTCGACGAGCCGCTCGAGGCTCTGGCGGGCCCGGGTCGCTTCGAGCTCTTCCGCTGTCGGAGCCGGAGCGGTGAGCGATGGAAAGTACTCGATCGCAGCAGCGGAGAACGTGGGTCGGGGGGTTTCCTCTGTTCCCAGCACCTCCTGCCAGCGACGGGAGGAGTAGGGCGTCGCGTCGACCGCGACCCCCTCCCTCAGGTAGACGAAGCCAGTCGGTCTTTCGCCGATCTCCGAGAGGAGGCGGGCGAGCTCCGCGTGAAGTCGCGAGGCGAGGCGGCCCGCATGGGGCGCCGTTGCTTCCGCCGGGTTCCACCCGCCCCGCGCGATCAGTTCCTCGGCGATGGGACCGCCGAGGGAGAGTCGGGCGGCGAGGGTGCTCGCGAGGTCGGTCCGGGAGCGAGCGAGCTCGGCCTCGATCTCGGAGATTCCGAGGGTCCAGGGATCTGAGCGCCGGGGAGGCGGGGCGTACTCCGCCCCGACCCGCACCGTGCGGTGCGCCCACCTCCGAGGGTAGGCGACGGCGAGGATCTTCCCGTCCCCGACTATGAGGAGGTTCCCGGTGCCGAAGATTTCGAAGACGAGGGTCACCTCCGCCGGCACGCCGGCGCGGCTCAGGGTGAGCTCGATCAACCGTTCCCCTCCGGGCTCGGCGACCCCTCGGAGCGTCGCCCCGGTGAGGAGCCGCCGGAGCTCGCGGGCGACGGGCGAGAGCTCGTCCGGATGGTCGGGGCCCTTCTCGAGCAACGAGGCGTACCGGCCCGGAACGAGGACGAGCTCGCGTCGGCCTTCGCCCGGAACGCGGAGGACCAGCGACCAACCGCCGCCCGGGACGTCAAACGCCTTGTCGACTCGTGCCGGTCCAAGGGCGCGGAGCTCCCGCACGACCGCTAAAGTGTCAAGCGCGGTGAACCGGTCCTTCGGCGTCGGGAGCGCGACCATCGAGACCTCCGGGTCCCTCGAGCTGAAGACCCGGCGCTATGGCTTAAGGGTTCGGCGCGTTCCGACCGTCGTGGACCCGCTTCCTACCAGCGAACCCTCTCGGTGGCGGGAGCGCGCCCGCTCGTTCGCAGAAGCCGAGGTCCTCCCGCTGGCCGCCGAGATCGACCGGACGGACCGCGTTCCTGACGCGCTCATTCGCCGGCTCGCGGAGGAGAGCTTCTTGGGAGTCGGCCTTCCGGAATCCGCAGGAGGCAGCGGAGGCGGTGCGAGGGACACGGTCGCGGTCCTCGAAGAGCTATCGCGAGCGAGCTCGGCGGTCGCCGTGCTTGTCGCGGTCCACCTTTCCGTCTGCGCCGCCCCGATCCTCGCCTGGGGGACCGCCGGGCAGAAGGAGCGGTTCGGGCGGCCACTCGCGCGGGGTGAGGTGGTCGGTGCGTTCGGGCTCACCGAGCCGGGAGCGGGGTCCGACACCGCGCGGATCGCGACCCGCTATGTCCGCGACGCGGAAGGGTTCCGGCTCAACGGGACGAAGATGTTCATCTCGAGCGGCGTATGCGCGGGGGTCCTGCTGATCTTCGCGACCCGCGACCCGGCGCTCGGGCACCGGGGGATCTCGGCGTTCATCGTACCGGCCAACGCACCCGGCTTCGAGGTCGCTCAGCGGTTCGAAAAGCTCGGGTTGCGCGGAAGCGAGACCACCGAGCTCGTGCTACAGGATGTCCGTCTTCCGCTCGAAAACCTCCTCGGGGACGAGGGGGAGGGCTTGCGGGTCGCGCTCGGGGCGCTGACCGGGGGCCGGGTGGGGATCGCTGCCTGCGCCCTTGGTGTAGCCCAGGCTGCCTTCGACGAGATGGTGCTCTCCGTCCGAACCGGGAGAGCCGACTGGGGACGGTCGACCGTGGCCCGGTCGTACGCGGAACTCTCGGCCGCTCGCGCGCTGGTGGAGAAGGCGGCGGAGCGCAAGGACGCCGGCCTATCCTTCGTTAACGAAGCCTCCGCCGCCAAGCTCGTAGCCTCTCGCGTGGCGGTGGAAATCGGCTCACGCGGGGTCGAGCTGGCCGGGCCGCAGGGAAGCCGCGCCGGCGCGGCGGCCGGGCGGCTCTGGCGCGACGCGCGGGTCTATCCCATCGTCGAGGGAACCACGGAGATCCAGGAGCTGATCCTCGCTCGCTCCATCCTCGAGCCGGAGGATGGGGGAAACCCTTAGTGGCAGGCCCCCGTTCGGAATCCTCGTGCCCCGTCGTGCTCCGCGTTCGCGCCCGGCTAAACCGACTCCTAGCGAGTCGTCGGAACCCGTTCCCCTGGAACGGACCCGGCTCGACCCGGCCGTCCGCGGAGTGCTCGAACGGGATGGGATCTCGAGCCTGTACCCGCCGCAGGCCCTTGCCCTCGATCCGGTCCTCGCGGGGGAGAACCTTCTCCTCGCGTGTCCCACCGCGAGCGGAAAGTCGCTGGTAGCGTACCTGGCGCTCCTGCGCGCGGCGCGAGCCGGGCGAACTGGCCTATATCTGGTCCCTCTGCGCGCGCTCGCCTACGAGAAGGCCGAGGAGCTCGAAAAATTCGAGGAGTTGGGAATCAAGGTCGGGCTCTCGATTGGCGACTTCGACCTTCCGGCCGAGCGGCTCGCGAAGCTCGACGTCCTCGTCGCGACGAGCGAGAAGGCGGACGGTCTCCTCCGCCGCGGGAGCCCCTGGCTCGACCGCCTCGGAGTGGTCGTCGCGGACGAGGTCCACCTGATGCGCGACCCCGATCGGGGCCCGACGCTCGAGGTCAGCCTGACCCGTTTGCGACGCCGCTACCCCGACCTCCAGGTCGTGGCTCTTTCGGCGACCGTGGGGAACTCCGAGGAGCTCGCCGACTGGTTGAAGGCCCGACACATTGCGAGTGCGTTCCGCCCGGTTCCGCTGAAACTAGGGGTCTATTCCGGTGGCCGAATCATTTTCACGGACCTCTCTACTCGGGAAATTTCGCCGCCGGGCGACGCGGTCCCGCGGCTCGTCCGGACGGTCGTGGAGGAGGGCGGCCAGTCGCTCGTCTTCGTGAACAGCCGGCGTGCGAGCGAGCAGCTTGCCGAGGCCCTCATCCCGACCGTGCGGGGCCTCCTGAACGAGCAGGAGCGCGATCGGGCCAAGCTTGCAACGAGCGAGCTCTCCGCTGTCTCCGACGAGGAGACGGAGGGGATCCGGCGACTGAGTGGGCTCCTCCCCCACGGGGTGGCGTTCCACAACGCATCGCTCACCAACCCGGAGCGCCGCGTCGTAGAGCGAGCGTTCCGGGACCGAGCGTTGAAGGTCCTCGTCGCCACGCCCACTCTCGCCGCGGGAATCAACCTTCCCGCCCGCCGCGTCATCGTCCGGGACACGACGCGGTACGACGACCATCTCGGCCTCCAGGCGCCGATCCCGGCGCTCGAGATCCATCAGATGCTCGGCCGTGCCGGTCGACCCCGGTACGACCCCGTCGGCGAGGCGCTCTTGATCGCGCGGAGCCCCGACGACGAGGAGCGGCTTCTCGACCAGTACCTCTCCGCCCCCCCGGAGCCGGTCCAGAGCCGGCTAGCCGCCGAGCCCGCGCTCCGGATGCATCTCCTCGCACTCGTCGCGAGCGGAGCGGTGGGGACCGAAACCGAGCTGAAGTCGTTCTTCACCGCGACGTTCTACGGGCACACCCTCCCGCTCGACGAGCTCGAGGCGAAGGTGACCGGGGTCCGACGGTTCCTCGAGGAGAACGAGCTGCTCGAGCCGGGGATGCCGCTCCATGCGACCCGGTTCGGCCATCTCACGAGCGAGCTCTACCTCGATCCGCTGAGCGCGATCGTCCTGAGGAGGGTCCTCGCCCAGGCTCCGATTGGAGTCGGCACCTTCCCGCTCCTCGCCGCGATCGCCGCTACTCCCGATCTGCCGCCCCTGTTCCTGCGACGCGGGGAGGAGCCCGACCTGCTCGCCCGCTACACCGATGAGGCCGAGGAGCTCCTCGTGAAGCCGGAAGAACCTCCGCTCGACCTCGACTTCGAGGTCTTCTTAGCGACCCTCAAGACCGCCTCGGT
>JASHQX010000120.1 GCA_030038895.1 Thermoplasmata archaeon | reverse complement strand
CTCGTCCAGCCCTTGTCGAAGAGCGAGTCCGCGGCCGCCCGGAGCGCGTCGCCGGGGCTCGCGATGACGGCCGGCGCGGCGACCCGCCCGGGGAGGTTCGTTACCCCCGGGTCGTACAGCGGTACCGAGGAATCGCCGGCAAGCCCCACGCGTTCGAGGATCGTTCGCGCCTCGGCGCGTTCGGTCGGCGCGACCGGTCGCATTGGACCGCCGCCGACGACCCCCGGACCGTCGCCACGGTCGACGATGAACGTCGCCGCGTCCGCGGCGATCACCTCGTGGGCGAGCCGGCCCCCCACGGCCCCTTCGCCCAGGACGCGGGCGAGCAGGCCGACCTCGCGTCCGCTCGCGCCCCGTGAATGGGCCGCGGCGAGGAAGTCGGCGAACTGCTCCGGCGAGTATCCGCTCGGGGGAAGAAGGAGGGCCCGGAGGGCGCCCGGGGAGAGGAGGACGAGCAAGAGGTCCTGCTCGGAAAGCCCCGAGGCGATTTCGCGAGCCGCCGCGACGATCGCGGGAGCCGCCGGGTCCCCTCCCCAGCCGGGTCGCGTCTCGGCGCCCTGGAACGGAAGCTCGGGTGCGACCGGTTCTGGCCCGGCGATGAACCCCTGGGTGAGCCGGTTGCCGAGCGTGTGCAGGGCCGCGAGCGCCATCGAGTTCGCCGCGTTGCCGAACGAGAGGAACGCGACTTCGCGGTACCGACCGTCCGGCACGAACCGGTTGCCGACCCGGAGCACCCCACTTTCCCGGCGGAGCGCGAGCCGGACCGACCGGTAGGCATCCGCGGCCGAGACCGCCGACCGGTAGGCAAGGTTCGCGACCGGGTCCGGGCCCTTCGGCTCGGGCTCCCCCGGGGGAAACGGGTCCCACGGGAACGGGCCGATCACGCCCACGGGAGCGGTCGGTGGGGTCAATACGCTGGCGCCCGGGACGACGCCATCCGCGCGCAGGTCTCCCCGGCGGCGGGCAAGAACCGGTCGGCAGGCCGAGTACTCGGCTCGGACCACCCGAAGCTATATAGACAATAGTGAGTCGGACCAACTACATTCTATGCGTAGCAGCGGGGGTTTCCACGGGCGGCGGATCCAGAAGACCGGCGGATCGACCTACATCATCTCGCTCCCGAAGAACTGGGTGACGGCGCGCGGGCTCGGCCCGGGGGACGTGCTCCTCTTCACCCCCCGCGCGGACGGCTCCCTCACGATCTTCGCCGAGACGACCGGCCACGCCGAGGCCGAGCGCCGGGTCGTCGATGTCTCGAACACCATGGACTCCGAGCACCTCTTTCGCCGGCTGATCGCCGAGTACATCGCCGGATACCCCCTTCTCGAGATCCGGACGGAGGGTCGGATGAGCCCGCGCACGCGCGAGGTCGTCCGGAACTTCGCCCAGCGGATGATCGGCCCCGAGATCCTCGAGGAGACCTCGGAATCGGTGATCCTCCAGGACGTCGTCGGGGCGAACCCCCTCCCCATCCCGTCGATCATCCGGCGCGAGCACCAGATGGTTCGCGCGATGCACGCGGACGCGATGGCCGCGTTCCGCGCGCGCGACGCGACGATCGCCCGGGACGTCATCGACCGAGACTGGGAGGTCGACCGGCTCCACTGGTTCCTGGAAAAGCAGGTCACGAGCGCGCTGCGTGATGCGCGGGTCCTCGCGACCCTCGAGCTGACGCTCCCCGAGTGCTCGACGTACCTCCTCGCCTCCCGCGTCCTCGAGCGGATCGCGGACCACGCGGTTCGGATCGCCGGTTCGGTCACGATCCTCGGGAGGGATCCTACGCCCGAGAAGCTCGCCTCCGCCCTCGACCGGATGGCGGAGGCCGCCGCGACCGCGCTCACCGACGCGCTCGACAGCCTCGACACCCGCGACATCCCGAAGGCGAACCGCGTGATCGATGAGGCGCAGGAGCTCACGCGCGAGCGCGACCACATCCTCCGCGAGCTTGCCTCGAAGCGCGGCCGCCTCGCCGTCGGGCTCGCCTACGTCCTCGAGAGCCTCGAGCGGAGCGCCTTCTACGCGAGCGATCTCGCGGAGATCGCGATCAACCGCGCGGTCGAGTCCTCGCCCCGCGCCGACGAGCTCCTCGCCGTTCGCCCGCCGAAGGCGGTCGCCGCGGTACCGAGCGCCTGAACCGGGCCGCCGGCCGCGCCGTCCTCCCTCAAGAGGGGCCGACGACGGCCTCGATGAGGTCCCCCACGTCCTTCGCCGACGGGACGCGAGGATTGGCAAGGGTCGCCGGCGAACGCAGGGCCCGGGCCACGATCGTCTCGCGTTCGGCGAGGATCCGATCGGGCGCAACCCCCGCCGCCCGGAGGGTCGGCGGGAACCGGTAGAGCTCGTAGAGGCGGCGCAGGCGGACCGCGAGCGCGGGATGGCCGGTCTCCTCGCGGGAGGCCCCCGCGGCGGAGAGCCGCTCGAGCCGCTCCCGCGCGGCCGGATGGTCGAAGTCGAGCACGGCCGGCGCGACGATCCCCAGGAGCCGGGCGTAGGCGAGCCCGGTCGCAGGCTCGAGCGCCCGGGCAAGCGCGTGGGCGAGCCCGCGCTGGCTGTTCGACGCGGCGAGCCCGGCGGAGGTGGCGGCGTAATGGAGCGCGGCCAGGGCATCCGGGTCATCACTCCAGCGGAGCGCGTGGGGGAGGCGTTCGAGCACCGTCCCGACCGCGTCGAGCGCGAGCGAATCGGAGAAGGGGTTCGCCCACGCGGTGAGGTACGCCTCCGTCGCCTGGACGAGGGTCTCGAGTCCTCCGTCGAGCCGGAGGTGGGCCGGCAGCGCCGCCGCAAGCTGCGGGTCGACGAGCGTCCAGTCCGGCACGAGCGCGCGATGGGCGAGCTCGACCGGCGCGCCGTCGGCGGACCATAGATCGGCCGACCAGCTGGCGTCGCTCCCGCTCCCGCTCGTCGTCGGGATCGCTACCAGGTGGAGGCGCGGAGCTTCCGGCACCTCAATCACCGGGGGGAGTCCCGCGGCGAGATCCGGCCGCTCGGCGAAGAGCCGCGCCGCCTTCGCGCCGTCCAGCGTCCGCCCTCCCCCCATCGCGACGAGCCAGTCGGCACCGAACTCCCGGGCCCGCCCCCCGAGCCGGACGGCCGTCTCGAGCCGGTCGGGGTTCGCCAGATCGTCGAGGACCTCGACGACCGTCTCGGACTTCGCGAGTTCCTCGACGACCCGCTGGTGCGCGCGGGCCCGCGCGACCGTCGGATCGACCACGACCACCGCTCGATGGGCGCCGAGCCCGCTCAGCTGCTCGAGCGCGCCCGGTCCCCAGGCGATTCGCGGCGACGAGAAGAACCCGCTCATCGCGCGATGGAGGCTTGGGCGCTCATCGAAGCGCGGCCGGTCCCTCGCGGCAGCGCTGGCAGGCGCCCGTGAGCGAAAGCGAGATCCCGTCGACGCTCCAGCCGTCCGGGTGCCGCATCGCGAGCTCGGTCAGGAGGTGGCGGTCGAGTTCGGTGAGGTCGATCCGCTGGATCCGCCCGCAGACCCGGCAGACGATGTGCGAATGCGGGTCCTCGAGCAGGTCGACCCGGACGGTATGAAGGACGACCGGCGAGGTCGACACGTCTCCGATCGGTCGGCGCGCGCGGGCGGCCGTCGGTCGCCGGCGGTGCGGGGTGGTCGCCATTCGGCGCGGGGACCCTTCGCGGGTATTAAGGCGGGCGGAGGGACCCGGTTGTTTTCCCCGTCGCGCGCCCCCTACGGGAGGGGCGTAGGGAGAACCTCACCGATGCGTGCGCGATCCTCGGGGGGTCACCGGATAGATCGCGAGAAAGATCGTCGCGCGACGCGAGGACCGGGGCCACCGGTAGGCGCGGCACCTGGCTCGGGGAGGCAACACCATCACGTCGCCCGGACCGAGCACCCGCGTCCGCGTCGTTCCGGGGAATTCCACCTTGAGGCGCCCGGTCAGGACCGCGAGCACGTCCACGCCGGACTGGGAGAACCAGCGGTCGTCGATCTCCTCGCCCTTCTTGCGGACCCAGACTACCTCAAAGCCGGAGCCCCGGAACACCCGTCCGACCGATCCGGTGGGGGACGTGCGGCGGGCGGTTCCCTCCTGGCGGAAGACCCGCACGAACCTCGGACCGCGGGACGGACCGGAGTTCGACACCGAACCGATCCCCCTCGGCGCGGAGGGAACGCTTCGTCCTCTTGTCGTCTGCGGAGAGGCGGTCGCGGCCGTGCGAGGGACTAGGGGACCCGGAGCGCCCGCGCGGAGAGGTAGAGCGCGATCCCGATCAGGGCGGCCGCCCAGGCGAAGAGGCCGAGGAGATAGATCCCGGGAGGGTACGGGTACCCTGAGGTGTTGAACAGATTCTCCCGCATCACGTTCACGGCGAGCGAGGCGGGGTTGTATGCGGTCACGTTCTGCAGCCAGGCCGGCATCGTGGACTGGGGGAACATCGCGTTCGACGTGAAGAGGATCGGAAGGTTGAGCAGGCTCGTGATCCCGAAGTACGCCTCGTTCGAGTCGAGGAGGTACCCAAAAGAGAGGAAGACCGCGGTGAACATCAGCGCGAGCAGTGCCTCGGCGAGGAGGACCTCCCCGAGCCCGAGGGCCGAGACCGAAGAGCGGACCGAGAGTCCGACCAGCCCAGGGACGCGGAGGAAGAGGACCGCGACGCCGAGGGAGAGGAACGCCGGCCAGGCCGCCATGAAGGCGCGGAAGGTGAGCGAGCCGGCGAAGAGCGCCGTGCGGGGCGCCGGCGTGGCGACCGTCCGCTGGTGGATCCCGAGCTGCTTGTCAAAGAGGATCCCAGTACCGGCGTAGAGCGTGGCCGTGAGGGTGACGAACGCGGCCATGCCGACGGCGAAGTAGGAGAAGTAGTTCGGCGCCCCGAGCAGGGCCTGCCGAACGTAGAACTCGCCGGCCGGTCCGGTCGGGAAGAGATTGTTGAGGTTGAACGCCTGGCCGAAGAGCACCAGGTACAGGATCGGAACGACGAAGTACGACGCGACCCAGATCGGGACGCGGACCCACCGCAAGTACTCGCGACGGAGCACCGTGACGAACTCGCGGTACATCACCGACCTCATGGACTGTGGGTGTGGCCGTTCTCGAGCGCGTCGGCGTTCTCCCGGTACTCGCGGCCCGTCATGGTGAGGAAGACGTCGTCGAGGCTCGGGGAGCGGGCCGAGACCGTCGCGAGCTCGATCCCGGCCGCGTCGCACGCCCGAACGACCGATGGGACCATCGACTCGCCCCGCGCGACGTGCATCCGGTACGCGCCGTCCGGCGCCGGGGGGTCGACGTTGGCGATCCCTGGGATCGACTCGAGGACACGAACGATCCCGTCACCGGCCCGCGCGGGCCGGACGACGAGCAAGTCCCCCCCGAGCCGGTCTTTGAGCTCGCCCGGTGTCCCCGTGGTGAGGAGCTGCCCGTGGTCGATGATCGATATCCGGTCGGCGAGCCGGTCGGCCTCGTCCAGGTAGTGCGTGGTGAGGAAGACCGTCAGTTCCTGCCTCCGCCGGAGGTCCCGTACGAACTCCCAGAACTCCGCGCGGCCCTGCGGGTCAAGCCCGAGGGTCGGCTCGTCGAGGAAGAGGATCCGCGGTGAGTGCACGATCCCCGCCGCGATCTCGAGGCGGCGACGCATTCCGCCCGAGTACCCTCGTACCCGCCGGTCCGCCGCGTCGCCGAGGTCGAGGTGGTCGAGGAGCTCGCGGATCCGCGGACGGGCCTCCGCGGGCGAGAGCCCGTAGAGCCCGGCGGCGACCTCGAGGTTCTCCCGGCCGGTGAGCACCTCGTCCGCGGTCGATCGCTGGAAGACGAGGCCGATCCGCCGCCGCACTCGGCCGGGGTACCGCGCGACGTCGATCCCGTCGACCTCGGCGCGACCGGACGTGGGGCGGAGCACGGTCGTCAGCATCGAGATCGTGGTGGTCTTTCCCGCGCCGTTCGGGCCGAGGAACCCGAAAATCTCCCCGGGGCGGACGGTGAGGGTAACGTCCTTCACCGCAACCGTTCCGGTGGGGTACGTCTTGCCCAGCGCGTCGGTCCGGATCGCGTCCGTCATGCTCGCCTTCCCGGGGTTTTCCCGAAGATCGTATCGGAAAACCGAACCATGAGGCGGGCGCACGGAGGACGCACACAGCCGGCGCACACCGCCGGTGAGGTCACCCGGCCGGGGTGCCCTCCTCGCGCGCCAACCTGAAAACGGCCGGGGTCTCGTGCGGCCCGTGTCCCTTCCGACCGGCCGATCGCGCCGCGGCCCGACCGGGAGTCGGGTCCCTTCCGCTGACCCGGAGATTCAGATCCGTCCGTTCGTCCCTTCCGACTACCCAACGGTCGTCGAGCTCTGGCGGATCTCGGGCATCCACCTCAGTCCGTCCGACACGCCTCGCGAGCTCGAGCGATCGCGTCGACGGGACCCCGACCTGTTCCTAGTCGCGGAACGCGACGGTCGGATCGTCGGGGTCGTACTCGGTCGGTTCGACGGCCGACGCGGCTGGATCAATCACCTTGCCGTGGACACGGCGACGCGCCGCCTCGGCCTTGGCGCCCGCCTCATGACCGAGGTCGAGCGCCGCCTCGCTCGCAAGGGATGCGCGAAGGTCAACCTCCACGTGACGCGCGAGAACGAGGCCGTCTGCGCGTTCTATGAACGAGTCGGATACGCGCGCCGCGATATGGTATTCATGGAGAAATGGCTGCGGGTTCCCGCTCCGGGGAGGGTTTGACCCACCGTGGCGTCCGTTCCCCCGATCCCCCCGCCCCACACGAGGGTCGGCGTGGGTGGGGTCCTGATCCTCGACGACCGGGCCCTCGTGAACCGGGCCGTCTACCGGACCCGCTTCACGATCCCGAGCGGCTACGTCGAGCCGGGGGAGAGCCTCGAGACCGCCGTCGTCCGGGAGTTCGAGGAGGAGACCGAT
>JASHQX010000119.1 GCA_030038895.1 Thermoplasmata archaeon | reverse complement strand
ACGGACGGTCGCGCGCGGACAGGACATCTATGCCGTAACCGCCCCCATTGCGGTGGAAGCCGTCGAGCGGATCGTCGCCGGACGGGCCGCCGGTGTTGGTGTCCTGGCCGCGGGAGAGGCTTTTGACGCGACGGATTTCCTCGGCGCTCTCCAATCGAGCTATCCCGGATTGGAGATCCGCGGGGTTCCACTCGAGTAGAACAACCGTACCGGCCCTCTTCCGACAGGCGAGGCAACTCGGCGGAGACAACACGGACACCTACTATCGGGCCCGCGAGTCTCGAGCTTACGAAAGGTACTTGTCGCCCGTGCCCGGGCGACTCGCCCGTGCCCCGGTCGCGGAGCTCCGCGGGGAGCGTCCGGGGCGCTTCGTTCCCGAGATTGTGGCAGCGCTAGTGGCGTGTGAGAGAAAACGAAAGCAGGGAAGCAGCCTCGAGCCTCTACCGCATGCGCTCGAGTGAGTCCATGAGATCGTGGAGCGACCGCAGCACCTCCGTCCGTTCGTGCCCCATGGCGATACGAATCCAAGCGCCGATGAAGGCGGTCTCCAGAATCTGAGCTAGAATTCCCGGATCTATCCTGGTGCGGAGAGCCCCCTTCTTCCGCAAATTGACGAGGAATTTCGAAATTGTTTCGATATCCCGTTCGCCATCCGCCTTCAGAAGCCTGCGAAGTCGCTCGTTACGATAGGCCTGGGCGAACCACTCGAAAATTAGGTCGTTGGCCCCGCCATACAATCGATCGATTTCTTCGAAGAATACGCCCGTACCTTCTTTGAGGCTGCGCCCTTCGAACGCCTCTCCCAGGAGGTTCTGGAGGCGGCGCTGTCCCCCCTTGAAAAGTTCCTCGAGCAGGGCGTCTTTGCTCGAAAAATAGCGATAGACAGCGGCCTTGCTCACTCCGATCTTTTCGGCCACCTCATCCATCGTGGAGGCGTCGAACCCCTTGCTCGTGAACACATCCAGTGCCGCCTCCATGATGCGAGCTCGCGCGGCGTCTTTGTACCCCGCGACAACCTTCGGCATACGCGATACTGCAATTACGTAACTCTTGGTAGTTAATGTGTCTTTGGGAAACAGACTTATAGTAACAAAGATAACTACGGGTTGCGCTCAGGAGGTGCGACATGACGGCTTACCACACGGACGACATCATTGCCGTAGACGACCTCGTGGTGGTCTACCCAGATGGTACTCGGGCGGTCGATGGTATCTCGTTCCGTGTCCGAGCGGGAGAGTTCTTCGGTTTTCTCGGGCCTAACGGTGCGGGAAAGAGCACTACCATCAAGACCCTCACGACGTTGCTGAGGATGACGTCCGGGTATGCGTCCGTCGCGGGAGCAATGGTGGACCGCGACCCGGACGAGGTACGCAGATCCATCGGTGTCGTAAGTCAGGATACCGTGGTGGATGTGGACCTAACCGGGCGCGAGAACCTCCTATTGTTCGGGCGGCTCCAACACGTTTCGAGCGAGGTGCTGGAGGAGCGCGTGGACCAGCTGCTGAGGGTGGTGGAGCTCGAGGACGTGGCAGGCAAGCCTGCCGGTCGCTATTCTGGTGGCATGAGGAAGAGGCTCGACCTTGCATCCGCGCTCGTTCACGAACCGAGCCTGTTGTTCTTGGACGAGCCTACCACCGGTCTCGACCCTCAGTCCCGGGCGGCCCTCTGGGAATATCTCGAGACGATCAACCGAGAGAAGGGGGTGACGATCTTTCTCACCACCCAGTACATGGAGGAGGCCGACCGGTTGTGCAAACGGATCGCCATCATCGACCACGGCCGACTGATCGGGGAAGGCACACCCGGCGAGCTCAAGTCCGCCTTGGGTGGTGAAACCATTGAACTGTCGTTTGAATCCTCCGGCAACCCTGAGCTGGTCGCGAGAGCGGCCAAGGTCCTCGGGACGATCGCGGGCTTGTCGCAACTGTCGACGGCTACGTCGAGTCTTTCCGCGAGTGCCGCGAATGCCGAACGACTTCTCCCATCCGTGATCACGACCCTAGCGAAGGAGGACATCCACCCGTCAGCACTCAGCGTTTCCACTCCGACCTTGGACGACGTGTTCCTCCGGTTGACCGGACGACGAATCCGAAGCGACGAGCTGGACCGAAGGACGACCGAGCCGTTTCTGCAGTAAGGGGCAAGACCATGTCGCTGATGTTGGATACCGGGGCGCTGTTCCGGCGGTACTTCACGAAGCTGGTACGCAATCCCACTCTACTGGTGACCAACCTCGTCACGCCGGTGGCGTTCCTCGCGCTCTTCTCACAGATGCTCGGAAAGTTGAGCGTCTTCCCGGGTGTCGGGGGAAGTTTCCTAGCGTATCTTACCCCCGGCATCGTCGTGATGTGCTCCGTCATGTTCTCGGCCCAGGCCGGCATGTCGATCGTCAATGATCTGAACTCCGGGTTCCTGCAGAAGATGCTCGTGACCCAGGTCAATCGGGGCGCCATCCTGCTCGGTCGGCTCTGCACCGATGTGTTCATGGTCGTAATCGCGTCCATTCTGGTCGTTCTTGCCGCCATCGCCATGGGGGTGAGCTTCGTCACCGGCGTCCCCGGAATTCTCCTCTTGCTCGCCACATCCGCCTTCTTCGGTCTCACCTGGGCCGCCATCTTCCTGGCCATTGGACTCAAGACGAGAAGCGCGGAGACGCTGTCCGCGTTCGGGTCGGGAGTGGCGTTCATCTTGCTCTTCCTGAGCTCGGGGATGTTTCCGAAGAGCATCATGCCAGGGTGGGCCCAGACATTCTCCGCCTGGAACCCGGTTAGCTACGTGTCAAACGCCATGCGATCGACGGTCCTGGGCGGATACGATTGGGGCGCGTTCGCATCGGCGTACGCGGTGACCGGAGCCCTCGCCGTCGTGGCATTCGCGGCCGCGCTGTATCAGTTCCGGAAGACGGTCCACTAGGTTTCACTGGGCGGCTACCCGTTCGATTCGTCTCCGCCCCGGCCGCGGAGCGTCGCGGGGAGCGCCCGCGGCGCGGGCTCCTTCGCCCTGGGGTCCTCGAGAATCGTCCGGTTCACCCGGGCGCGAAGCTGCCCAGCCGCCGCGTCAAGCTAAGCAATCAAGGCGTCGCGGCGCGAGCTAAGGCGCAAAACCCATCCGAGCCGATCCCGAGAGGGAGGTTGATGAGATTGTAGTAGTTCTCGATTGCATTCAGCCATGTGATCTCCACGATTTCCCGTTCGGTGAAGTTCTTACGAAGGGCGGCGAAGGTCTCCTCAGAGACGCGTTTGTTCCTCGTCGCCTCTTCGACATAATTCAATGCCGCGCGCTCGCGCTCGGAGAAGATTGGGTTCGTCCGATAATCGGCGAGGGCATCAAGCTTCATCTCGCTCAGGCGCTCTCGAATGACCATCGAGCGTGCGAGGTCCGAACAGAAATCGCACCCATTGATTCGCGAGGTTAGTGCGACGATCAGGTAGTGGAGTTCAGGATTGAGTCGAATGCCCCTGGTTTCGAACTTCTGGACCTCATAGGAAAGTTTGAGCATTTCCGGCACCCGTGGATAGAGCACCTTCATCGGCGTCATCACTTTCTTGAACTGTCGACGGGTTCCCCAGAACGCAAAACGCATCGCGAGTCCGGTCGGTTTCTCTATCGGCTTCAGCCTCACGGTGCTGGCGGCCATTGCCTTTCGAGAGCGGGACGGACGTATTTCAACTTGTGTTGAAATATCTGGACATTCTTGACGTGAAGTGAGGGAACCGCTAATGGAACGACAGCGAAGCGAGTTCGATCATCCTCCGGATGTCGCACGTGGACGGAGGAAGAAATCCGCTCGGAGCGCCCGTCTTGACATCGTCCACGCGGCAGGGAGTCTCTTCCTGAAGCGCGGACTGAGTGAGGTGACCGTTCGCGGCATCGCACGCGAAGCTCGTGTCGACCCGGGACTAGTGTTGTACTACTTCCGCTCCAAGGAGGACCTGGCGCTGGAAGCTTTAGGAGCCACCATTCAACCCTTGATGGCGGGCGTCTTTCAGGCTGGGCCTATTCGACGGGGCGCCGGGGCCGCCGCCGTCCTCCGTTTTCTCCGATTCTGGGACGCTCACTCGAGAGGGAGCGCGTTTGCGGGGCTGTTCCACTCCGCGGCCACCGAAGGCCGACTAGGGGTTGCCGTGCGTGGATTCGTTATCTCCCAAATCGAATCCCAGTTCGCAGGGCGGTGGGGACGGGAGGAGCTGAAGACTCGGGTAGGCTTCTTCATGACTCAAATGATCGGGCTCGGAGCGGTACGATATCTGTTTCGAATCGAGCCAATCGCCTCCGCTTCGCCGGAGAACCTCGCGAAGATAATCGGCCCGACCCTAGACCAGTACCTGCTAGGACGCACTCCGCGGTTCTGCTCCCCTTGACCTTCCCTTCCATCCGTCACGAGGCGCTCTGCCCCTTAATGAAGGGGGCCAAGGACTTTCCTCATGGTAGACACCCTGTCCGAAGAACGGGAGGCCTTTTACGGGCGGGCTTTGAAGGGCGTCCTCGAGAGAGACACGAGAATCCGCGAGAGCGGAGTCCCGGCCGAGGCGCTCGCAGCCAAGGTCGAAGTTGCGCTTCGGAGCCTTACCCCGAAACCCGAGTACAAGCTCGGAATCTCCCCGAGATTGTCTAGCTGAGTTCCTTGCCGCCCTCTCGCGTGGACGAATCGTTCATCTCGATGCTCACGTTCGAATCCGGAGCCGAACCTGCCGTCAACTGGAGGCGTCGGACTTCAGGGAGGCGAGCCGACCCTGGGCGGGCGCCATGAAGCGTGGCATGAGAGCCGGCGGACAGCGATGGGGGGTAGTACCAATTCGATCGGAAGTGACCCCACATTGTTCGTCTATGGAGTCGGGCCCAGCCTGCGTCATCGGTGGCGTTACACCCACCCTAAGTAGGCCCACGGAGGTGCGCCAGCGTGCGGCTTGCGGATGGATTAACGTGTGGAGAAAATTCTTGTACGCCCCAAATCCTGATACCTGGGTGCTTGGGTGTCTCCCTGCGCAGCTAGGCAGGCAGTGCAGTACGTCAAATAGTACCTCGAAGTACGTTGTCGATGCCTGACTAGAAAGGCATTGAGGGAACAGATGCATAGAAACGCGTCCGGAGGTACGACCCCTCCTCAGGCGACCGAGAAGCCGACTGTTCGAAAATCCAAGACACCGTCGAGGTTCCCGCTCCCATCCGAGCGAATTCCGTTTGACACCCATTTCGAAGTCCTGCGCCGGTTCATGACCGCGA
>JASHQX010000118.1 GCA_030038895.1 Thermoplasmata archaeon | reverse complement strand
GTTGGAGATCAGCCCCAATCGATACCCCTCTTCGGTCAGCGTGGCCAGGAGCTCGATCGCTCCGGGGGCCCGCCGGAACTGGGTCGAGCGGATTTCCGCTTCGAGCCCGCGGAGAAACGATTCGGGTTGGGGCTCGCGCCCGGCGAGACGGCCGGCCTCCGTGATCTGCTCGGCGGGCGTCACGGTGCGGCCCTGGTTAGCTGCGGCGACCGCCGAAGCGAGGACGCGCCCGTAGATCTGCTCGAGCTCCGAGAACGAGAGGTCGGGGGCCCTCGGAAGCCGAGGGGACTCCAAGAGCACTTGCGCGGCGATCCTCGCCTGCCCCTGCATGTACTCCTCCTCGGCGGGTGGGTCGAGGTACATCAGCGTGTGCCACAGGTCGAGGGTGACCGCTGGCATGTGGGGGCCCCCACCTGAGTGGAACTAAAAGGTTCACCGAGACATGGATCGCCGTGCCGCATGCGTACCGGGCGGTTACCGAGAACCCCTTGAAGGTCGACGTATTCGATCGACCGTGCCCGAAGGCCCGGCTCGCCTCCTCATCGCACTGAAACCGGACGATCGAACCTCAGGGGCCGTGGTCCGAGTCCTTCCCTCAATCCCTTGGACCTATGCGAGATCCAGCGATCCGTCCGCCTGGGGAAAGGTGGAGGCCCTCTTGGTCGGATCGGTCGATCGGGAGCTGGGTCCGTTCAATCACGTCTCCACCCCGTCGCTCCGGTTCGTTCAGTCGATCTACACGGGATTGGACCAGTTCCCATTCACACGATTTCCCGACTCCATCCCGGTCGCCGCCAATGGCGGCGCCTACGCGCCGTTCGTGGCGGAGCATGCGATCGCGCTGGCCCTCGCTTCAGCCCGCGAGATCGTCGCGGGCCAGGCGCAGATGCGGACGCACACCCTGCGCCCCCCACCCGCGATCCGCTTACTGGTCGGACGCACCGCTGTCATCCTCGGGTACGGGGCGATCGGCCGCGAGATCGCGCGAAGGCTCGCCGGATTCGATATCCGGATCATTGGGGTCAACCGGACCGGACGCATGGCGCCGGGGTGTTCTGCCATGCTCCCGGCCGATCGCCTGAAGGAAGCGCTGACCGAGGGGGACTTCGTCTTCGATGTACGACCCCTCACGCGGACGACCCGGGGCACGATCGGCGCGGAGGAGCTGGCCGCGATGCGGCCGCAAGCGATCTATGTGAACGTCGGACGCGCCGCCACGGTGGACGAGGAGGCCCTGTATCGCCACCTCGTCGCCCACCCCGACTTCCGCGCGGCGCTCGACCCGTGGTGGCAAGAGGACTTCGCGAAAGGCACGTTCGCGAGCCGCTTTCCCTTCGTGGACCTACCGAACTTCGTGGGGACCCCTCACAGCGCGGGGTTCGGGCCAGCTACGGAGCAGTTCTCACTCGAACGGGCGCTCGAGAACCTCGCGCGGTTCTTCCGCGGAGTGCCGCCCCGCTATGTGGTCGACCGACGCGAGTACTTGAGACCCGACCTTCCGGGGTAGCGCCCCCTCGGACCCGGGTCAGCGGATCCGTTCGAGAGCGAACGAGCCGATGATGAGCGAGCGCTGCGTGGCCCGACATTCCACCCAGTCGCGGGTCTGGACGTCGCCAAACCCCTTCACCTGGAGGAAGGTGCGGTCCCGGTCCTGGCGGAAGACGATCGCCCCGTCCATCCGGGTGAGGAGCGTCTCGACCTGCGTCTCCGACAAGGTTCCGCCCTCGAGCGAATACATCGCGAGCGCCTTGCGTGGCTTGAGGATGCCGACGACGTTCTGAAGGAACGAGAACCCCGCGCGCTCGTCGCCGTGGGCGAGGACCGCGGAAAGCCCGAGGAACGCGACGCGGAACGCCTGCCCCCGTTCTGCCCCGGCCGTCTTCGAGGCCTGGACGAGAGCGGAGAGGATCGCGGCCCGATCGTCCGGACCCTTGACGACCGTGCGGTTCGGTCCCGATGAAGCGCCCGACGCGGATGCGTCGATCCAGCGGACCATCCCCATCTGCTCGTACTCACGGAACTGGGGGAGGACGACCCCGAGGCTGTCGGAGACCTCGTTCGGCGAGCGGGATCCGGTCACGATGACGACCGGCTCGCCGCGCTTCAATCCCTCGGCGAGGAAGCTGTAGAGAACGACCTCCTTCCCCACGAACGGATCGCCGAGGACGATCACGTGGCCCGCCGGTGGTAGCCCACCGAGCAAGAGATCGTCGAGCCGGGGGGTGCCCGTTGGGAGCCGGTCGGAGAACCGACGACCCACCGGGGCCGCGAGCGTATCGGAGGAGGCACGCTCGGCGCTCGTAGAGGGGTCGTGGCTCAAGTCGCGGATTCCACGGGATGATGCACCGGGACGGGCTCCGGCGGCCGCGACCGGCTGATCTATCCGGTCGGCAACGGCCATGGCGGCCAGCCCAGCGAAGGGAAGGTTGGCCGACCGCTGTGCCTCGAGGCGACGCAGGCTCACCTCCGCCTCCCCGGCTTCGAGAGTGCGCTCGCGCGCGAGGAGCTCGCGGTCGCGATGCTCGAGTTCGGCGCCCAGCTCTGTCAGTCGCTTCGCGCGATCGGCAAGGAGCGCCTCCCGGTCCGCGACCGACTTCAGCGTGCGGTCGAGGTCGGCGCCGCGTTGGGCGGTCTCCACCTGCTGCTTTCCGAACTCCTGCACCCGCGACTGGTAGTCCCGGGCCGCCGAGTCGTACTGGGCCCGGCGCTCGTCCGCAGCCTTGAGGAGATCGGCGAGCTCCGCCTCCCGCTGTTGGAGCGCGGTTTCGCGGGCCGAGAGCGCGGCCACGCGCTGAGCGGACTTTTGGAGGGCTTCGTCGGTCAGGCGAGCCCGTTCCGCGAGCTGACGCGCCTTTCGACCGAGCGCAACGTTCTGCTCGTCGAGCACGGCCTTGAACTGCTGGAGCTTCGCCTCTCGCGACGCAAGGTCAGAGGAGGCGGCCGTGGTCCCCGTGGCCGCGGTTCCCGCCGACGGGGCGCGGGCCACCAGCTCACCCTCCCGGCGGAGGACGTCCGCGGTCTTCTGATCGAGCTCCTTGCGACGCGCCTCGAGCCGGGCCTCGGTCTCGGCCGCTCCCGCGAGACGCTGCTGGAGGTCCTGCTCGCGCTGGGTGATCTCGACGTCTCGCTGGGTAAGCTTGCCTTCCGCCTCCACGAGCCGCTGTTCGCGAGCGGAGATTTGGGGCACCTGCCGCTGGACCTCCTGTTCGCGGATCTCGAGCGCCTTCGAATGATCGTCGACGAGTCGCGTCTTCGAATCGAGCTCAGCGATCTGTCCGGCCCACGCGCGCTCCTTTGCGACGAGCGAGTCGGACCGCTTGCGGTAATCCTCCTCGAGGTCGTCGAGCTGCTGCCGCGCCTCCTTCAGCGAGTCGTTCTGGCGTTTGATCGATAGGACGCTGTTCTCGACGTCCGCCTCGCGCTTAACGAGGGCAGCCTCTCGGAAGTAGAGCGCCTCCTCCTTCTGGCGCACCTCGTCGGCCATCCGGAACATGCGACTCTGGCCGGAAGTGATGAGCTCCCGCTCGTGCGGCCGCGTACCGGAAGTGATGAGGTGGAGGAACGAGCCCGAGGTCTGATAGAGGATCGCGGACAGGAAGAGGCTCACCGCGAGAGCCGACGAGGCCCCGGTCGTGGTCGTTGGCGGGAAATAGACGAGCAAGGCCGTCGCGATTGGGACGACGGCGCAGAGCGCGCTCGCCCACTGCCGCAGGGTCCACGCGTTCCAGGTCAGGATGATCCCGAGGAACGCGAGGCTGATGCCCGCAAGCTCGACCGGGTAGAACCAAGGCATCAGGGTCAGTGTCGCGAATGGTCCCACCCCGGCGATCCGGAGCGCGTAGACCAGCGCGATCGCCCCGTTGGCCGCGACCGCACCGACCGTCGTGGAGAAGTGGACCTCCCACGGCCAGAGCTGGTACGCCTCCCACTTCGTCGCGAGCCCGATGCCCGCCACGGCGAGACCGGCGAGGACCGGGAGAAGGAGGTAGAACGTATCGGAGAGCGCCGCCACTCCCGTCGTCGTCGAGGGCAGGGTTGGCAGGTTCGGGTAGAAGAAGAGAAGCAGGATCCCGTCGAGCGCGAGGGCGGCCGAGACGAAGATGGCGTAGAGATGCGCTCCCCGGCCGATCCGCAACTGGAGGAGCGCGTCGTCCTTCGCGAGCTCGAGATCCTCGGGAGCCGGGACCGTCACGGTCCGCGTCGCGGGAGCCGGTGCCTTAGTCCCGGATGCCTTATTCTGAGGCGTCACGGGTGCCGAGAGGGAACTCTCCGAGGATAGGATGGGGGGCGTCGCCTAGTTAATCGTATTGTCCGATAGTTGACGTTCCATCGCAAGCAATACGGAGGCCGCCATCCTCCAGCGATCGGGTCGACGGCCGATCTCCTCCTCGATCGAGAGGAGGTTGGCCCACGCCTTGGGATCGGTGCGGATCATCGAGAGCCGCTCCGTCTCGGGCCCGAGAGTGGGAGCGACCGCCATCGTCTCGAGAACCCTCCAACCCCTGGTTCCTGAAGGGGCGAGGACTTCGGGAACCGTGTGCCGACGGAAGGGGCCGGGATGCGTCTTCCGTACCGGCACGGTGCGGAACCCTTCCCGATCGATCCGGGGAAGAACCGCACGGATCGGCGAGCGCAATAACCGCGCCACACTCCGGGCCGGAAGCCGGGTGAGGTATTGCGAGCTCTCGCCCGGTCCG
>JASHQX010000117.1 GCA_030038895.1 Thermoplasmata archaeon | reverse complement strand
GTTTCCCGGGACGGCCGGTCGCGTTCGGTTCCGCCCGGACGGAGCCCTCGACGTCTTCCGCCGAATCCACGAGCTCGGCTTCACCCATCTTTCGACCGTCGGCGGGATCGACTGGGTCGACCACCGCGAGGTCTTCTACGTCGCCTGGTCGGACGCCCTCAAGCAGTACGTGTTTCTCTCCACCGACCTTCCCGCCGACTCGCCTCACATCGAGTCCGCGACGTCGGTGTGGCCGAGCGCCGACTGGCATGAGCGGGAGACCTGGGAGTTCGTCGGCATCACGTTCGACCACCACCCGGACCTTCGTCACCTGCTGATGCCGGACGGCTACGCGTTCCATCCGCTCCTGCGATCGTTCAAGCTTCACGAGCCCGAGGAGCTGGAGGTCAAGGTCCGCCATGTCTGAGATGTGGATCAACATGGGGCCCCAGCACCCCATGACCCACGGACTCTGGAACCTGAGGGTCCGGCTCGACGGCGAGCTGATCAAGGACGTGGACCCCGAGGTGGGCTACCTCCACCGGGGCATCGAAAAGATCAGCGAGGACCGCCACTACAACGAGGTCATCACGTTGATGGACCGGTGCTGCTACGTCGCCGGCTTCGCCTGGGAGCACCTCTACACCATCGCCGCCGAGCGGGCGCTCCACATCACCCCGCCCGAACGGGCGGAGTACTTGAGGGTCCTCTCGGACGAGTTCCAGCGGATCGCTTCGCACCTGATGTGGTACGCCGCGTTCGTCCAGGACATCGGCCTCATGAGCCCGTTCCTCTACGGGATGCGCGACCGAGACCTGATCCTCGACCTCTACCAGAGCTACACGGGAGCTCGGATGACCTACGAGTACTTTCGAGTCGGAGGGGTCCGTAGCGACCTTCCGCCTGGATTCACCGACCAAGCACGCAAGGTACTCGACTGGCTCACCCCTCGCTTCAACGAGTACGACCAGCTCTGCCTCGGCTCCGACATCTTCCATAAGCGGTGCGACAACCTCGGGGTCCTGAAGGCGAACGACTGCGTCGCCCACGGCGTCACGGGACCGATGATCCGGTCCGCCGGCCTCAAGCGCGACCTAAGGAAGGACCGGCCGTACTCGGTCTACCGTCAGCTCGATTTCGACGTCGCGCTCGCCGATTCCGCGGACGTCACGGGCCGCTACCTCGTGCGGATGGAGGAGATGCGCCAGTCGGTACGGATCCTCCGGCAGGTCGTCGACTGGCTCGACCACCATCCCGGACCGGTGATCGCGGAGGAGCTCCCGCGCTGGCTCGGAGCGCCGTACGCCCCGGTCGGCAAGGAGGGGTACCTCTTGAAGCGGCACTACCCAAAGGGGGTGGGCTTCTCTGCGGTCGAGGAGCCGCACGGGGAGGCGCAGGCGTACGTCGTGAACGAGGGCGGGGAGCATCCGTACCGGGTGAAGTTCCGTTCGCCGGTCTTCGCAAACATCAGCGCGGCCCGCCAGTACATGGTCGGCTACCGCGTCGCCGATATTCCGCCGATCATGGGCAGCGTCGACGTCTGTGTCGGGGAGGTCGACCGCTAACGCGACCGAGCCGTGTCGACCGTCACCCTCTACTCCGTCAGCTACGACATCGCGAGCCTCATTCTGCACATCCTCGGCTTCATCATCCCGCCGGCGAACGCCGCCCTAACGAACGGGAACGTGGTCACCGGCCTTGCGGTCCTCGTCTTTGGCGTGATCCTCCTCGCGGCGAGCATGCTGAACACGATCCTCCTGATCTGGTGGGAGCGCAAGCTCCTCGGGCGGATCATGGACCGCCGGGGCGCGATGCACGTGGGTTACGCGGGGCTCCTGCAGAACTTCGCCGACGGCTTCAAGCTGTTTCGCAAGACGACCGTCCAGCCACGGGAAGCCGACGCGCTCGGGTTCTTCAGCGGTCCGACCGCCTACCTGGTGACGTCGTTCCTCCTGTTCGGGATCCTGCCGATCTCCTCGGGGTGGAACTCGGGGATCCTTCCGCTGAGCCTCCTTCTCGCCCTCGCGATCTTCTCGTTCGCCCCGCTCTTCATCTTCGTCAGCGCCTGGTCGAGCAACAACAAGTACTCGCTGATGGGCGGGATGCGCTCCGCGGCCCAGATGATCGCCTACGAGGTGCCGCTGCTCCTCGCCGTGGTCGCGGTCGTCATCGTCGCGGGGAGCTTCGACCTCACGACGATCGTCTACGAGCAGCAGAACTACTGGTTCTGGGGCCCGCTGTTCGTCGCGCTCATCGTCTTCGTCGCCGGGATGCTCGCCGAGATGGAGCGGATCCCGTTCGACCTCCCCGAGGCGGAGGCCGAGCTCGTCGAGGGATGGAACACCGAGTACGGTGGGATGCTCTTCGCTTTCTTCATGCTCGCCGACTACCTCCGCGCGCTCGTCGGAAGCATCCTGGTCGTCCTCCTCTTCCTCGGTGGATGGACGATGCCGTCGTGGGTCCCGGGCGCTCTGACCACCTTCCCGCTCGCCGGGATCTTCTGGTTCATGGCCAAGACCTACATCGTCTTCGGGGTCTTCGTTTGGGTCCGGGCTTCGCTTCCCCGCGTGCGGACCGACCAGCTCCTGCGCGTCGGATGGAACCGCCTGCTCCCGCTCAGCCTCCTCGCGGTCTTCCTCGCGGCAACGCTCGTCACCGTGAAATGCGTCTGGCCGTTCGGCTGCCTCCCTTCGATGGGGACCTAGGAGGGAATGGAGATGGCGACCCCCGATTCGGCGGAAGAGAAGCCCCGGGAAAATCCGGTCCTTTGGGTAGCGCGACCGATGGCGACCGCGGCCCGGCAGTTCGCGAAGAGCCTCTTCCGTCCGTCGACGATTATCTACCCGTACGAGCGGCTCGAGGACCCGAAGTTCCGCGACCGCGTCGAGGTGGCGTCGGGCAAGCCGTTCGGCGTGGGTCGGGTCTGGGATAACTACCGCGGGGTCCACTCGTTGAACATCGCGACCTGCATCAGCTGCAACCTCTGCGCGTTCTCGTGCCCGGACATCTGCATCGACATGGTCACGGTCGCGGGGGGCGATCCGAAACACCCGAAGAAGTGTCCCCAGATCGACTACGGCAAGTGCAGCTACTGCGGGTTCTGTTCGGACGCTTGCCCCGAGGGGTGCCTCACGATGACGACCCGCTACGAGCTCTCAACCCCGAAGCGGAGCGAGATGATCTACTCGCCGGAGAAGCTCAACGCGGTCTTCCACTCGAAGCTGCCGATGAACCCGATCCGGCTCGCGCGGCCGGACAACGAGGATTCGATCCTCCTCGACCCGCCGTTGTGCATCGGATGCAACGCATGCGCCCGCGACTGCCCGACGGGGTGCATCACGATGCTGGACATCCCGAAGCCCGAGGCGAAGCCGGGGGAGAAGCTCCCGCGGCGGATCTGGAAGGAGCCGGTCGTCAACGACTCCGACTGCGTCCGGTGCGGCACCTGCATCAGCGTCTGTCCGAAGGAGTGCCTGTTCTGGGGGACTCGCAAGTGATTCTGGAGGAGCTCGCGTTCGCCGCGCTCGCGGCGACCGCGGTCCTGACCGCCATCGCGGCGCTCCTTGTTCGCGAGCTTGTCCATACGATCCTCTGGATCGCGATCTTCTTCGTCGACCTCGCGGCAATCTACTTCCTGCTCGACGCCCCGTTTCTCGGCGTCCTCCAGCTCGGAGTCTACGCGGGGGCGGTGACGATCCTCCTGCTCTTTGGAATCATGACGACGCGGAAGCGGATATTCTCGCGCGAGGCGGCGACGGGGATCGGGCCGGTCCCGTTCGGTCTCGCGGTCGTGACGTTCATCTTCCTGGTCGCCGCGATCGGCGAGTTCCCGCAGGGCTCGGGAACGATTACGATCTACGATCCCTCGGCTCTCTCGGCGAACCTGTTCAACGTGAACGGCCCATGGCTCCTCTTGCTCGGGCTCATCATGCTCGCCGCAGTCACAGGGGCGATCTACCTCGTGCGGGAGGGACGCGAATGACCTCGCTCGCCGAGATCGGGTTCGTCGCGCTCTCCTCCGCGCTCCTCGCGATCGGCCTCTTCGGGATCCTGACGCGCCGCAATTTCATTCTCCTCCTCATCGCGATCGAGATCGCGATGAACGCCGCGATCCTGAACTTCATCTACTTCGCGGCGTTCTCGAGCGGAACGGCCGGACTTACCGGTCAGGCGATCGCGGTCGTCGTCATCGGATTCGCGGCGACCGAGGTCGCGGTCGGTCTTGGCATCGTCCTCGCGCTCAACCGGGTCAAGGGAACGATCAACGTCGCCCGCGCCACGGAGTTGAAACTCTAGGGAGGGGGACGGCACGGCCTCGCTCGATTCGATTTTCACCTGGGCGTTCCTCGTCCCGCTCTCCTACGTCTTCGCCTTCGTCCTCGTCGGGCTCGCCGGGACCCGCCTGAAGCGTCTCGAATGGGGCGGGTGGGTCGCGGTCGGATTCGCGGGTCTCGCGATGGTCTTCGGCGTGCTGATCGGCGCCGCCGAGATGCTGAGCCCCGGCTCCTATACGAACGTCGAGTACACCTGGCTCCACCTCGCCCCGGCGCCGGGCCCGTTCCCGAACGGCCTCTCGCTCGTCGCGGGGACACTCGTCGACCCGATCTCGGCGCTGATGCTCCTCGTCGTGACGATCGTCGGGTTCGCCGTGATGCTCTACTCGATCGAGTACATGCACCACGACTCGGGACTCCCGCGCTACTACTCGGAGCTCTCGCTGTTCCTCGCCGCGATGAGCGGCCTCGTCATCTCCGACAACCTCCTCGAGTTCTTCATCTTCTGGGAGCTCGTCGGCGTCTGCTCGTACTTCCTGATCGGGTTCTACTACGACAAGCCGAGCGCGGCGAGCGCCGCGAAGGAGGCGTTCATCGTGACCCGCGTCGGCGACGTGATGTTCCTCCTGGGGATCTTCATCTACTTCTACCATTACGCGCTCGCGGGCCCCATCGGCTCGGGCGGTTGGGCCGCCAACGGGTTCGTTTTCACGCGAGGGAGTCAGCCGTTCCTCGCGAGTTCGGTGCGGGGCAGCTCGACCTTGCTCACCGTCGCGGGGATCATGATCCTCGGCGGCGCGGCGGGGAAGAGCGCGCAGTTCCCCCTCCACGTCTGGCTCCCGGACGCGATGGAGGGTCCGACGACCGTCTCCGCGCTCATCCATGCCGCGACGATGGTCGCGGCCGGGGTCTACCTCCTCGCGGTGGCGAGCCTCTTCCTGGGATTCACCTCGTTCGACCTTCTCCTCATCGTCGCGATCGGGGGGTTCACGGCGTTCTTCGCGGCGACGATGGCGGTCGTCCATCCCGACATCAAGCGGGTGATCGCCTACTCGACGATCAGCCAGCTCGGCTACATGGTCCTCGCGATCGGCGCGGGGTTCGCGATGCTCGGGCTCTTCCACCTCTTCACCCACGCGTTCTTCAAGGCGCTCCTCTTCCTCGCCGCGGGCTCGGTCATCCACGCTATCGGGACGCAGGACCTGTTCAAGATGGGCGGGCTCCGCAAGACGATGCGGCTCACCGCCGCCGCGTTCGCGATCGGGGGCCTCGCCCTCGCCGGGATCCCGCCGTTTGCGGGATTCTGGAGCAAGGACGACATCCTTGCCGCGGTCTACTCCGACCTCGGTTCGCACCCGGCGTACTGGCCGTTCTTCCTCCTCGCCTACGCCGCGGTCTTCCTGACCGCCTACTACATCTTCCGCGCGTGGTTCCTCGCTTTTTCCGGCGAGAAGCCGCGCGACCCCACGCTTCCGGAGGCCCACGAGGCACCGTGGGTCATGCGCATCCCGATGATCATCCTGAGCGCCCTCGCGGTCGGAGGGGGGCTGCTCATCTTCTGGCCGAGCTTTGACTCTCTCCTGCTGTACGGCAACGGAGTGGGCGGGATCCCTCCCGTCTACGGCTCGACCGAGATCGTCCTCTCGTCGGTCAGCGTCCTGCTCGCCGGCGGCGGGATCCTTCTCGCCTGGCGGCTCTGGGGGAATGGCCGCGTCTTCGTGCTCGCCGAGACGGCCGCGGCCCAATCCCTTAGGCGTCTTCTCCTGAACCGGTACTACTTCAAGGTCGGGTACGACTGGATCGGCCTGAACGGCGTGTACACCGTCGCCCGTGCCGCGGACTTCTTCGACCGGTACGTCATCGACGGGACCGTCCACGGCTTCGAGCGGACGTTCGCCCTCCTCTCCGACCGCTTGCGGCGGATCCAGAGCGGGTTCGTTTCAGACTACGCCTCCTATGTCGTCGCTGGCCTGATCCTCGTGTTCGTCCTCCTCCTTCTGATCGCGCCGTACCTCGTCTCGGCGTGGGGAGGGATCTAGATGGCGCTCCCCCTGATCTCGATCGTCCTCGCCACCCTTCTTGCGGGGACGGTCGCGACGTTCCTCTCGGGGCGGTACGCTCGCTGGGTCGCGCTCGCGATGAGCATCGTGTTCGTCGCGGAGGTCGCGGTCCTCTTCCTTGCCTACCCCGGCTGGCCGGGGTACTCCGCGTCGATGATCCCCGGATTCGCCGAGGGGGAGTCGTACAGCTGGATCGACCTCTCCTGGATGCACATCAACTACACCGTCGGGGTCGACGGGATCTCCCTCATCTTCGTCCTCCTCACGGCGATCCTTCAGATCGCGACCGTTGTCTATTCCTGGGCCGAGGACCGCCGGCCGGCGGCGTACTTCGGGCTCGTGCTCCTCACGTGCCTCGGTTGCTTCGGCGTCTTCGTCGCGCTGGACGTCCTGCTCTTCTTCCTTTTCTGGGAGGCGGTCCTCGTTCCGATGTTCTTCCTCATCGGCTACTGGGGCGGGCCGGATCGGCGCTACGCGGCCCTGAAGTTCTTCGTCTACACCCACGTCGCCTCGATCGTCATGCTGGTCGGTCTGCTCGCGCTCGTCTTCTACTCCGGCGCGAGCTCGTTCGACTTCTCGAGCATCTACGCCGCGGCCCGGGGGCTCGGCCCGGTGACGCAGACGTTCCTGTTCCTCGCGCTCTTCTTCGGCTTCGGGGTGAAGTTCCCGATCGTCCCGTTCCACACCTGGCTCCCGGACGCGCACGTCGAGGCACCGACCGGAGGTTCCGTCCTTCTCGCCGGGCTCCTCTTGAAGCTCGGAGGCTACGGGCTGATCCGCTGGGCGGTCGAGGTCCTGCCGAGCGGGCTCCACACGACGCAGCCGATCCTGTTCTTTGTCGCGTTCCTCTCGATCATCTGGGGATCGGTCCTCTCGCTCTCCCAGCGGGACCTGAAGCGTTTGGTCGCCTACTCATCGATCAACCACATGGGGATCGTGCTTCTCGCGATCGCCCTCGACTCGTCGCTCGGGCTCCTCGCCGCGGTCCTCCTCATGTTCGCCCACGGGATCGTGAGCGGCCTGTTGTTCATGACCGCGGGGAGCGTCCACCACACCTACGGGACGCGCGACATCGCGAGCCTCGGCGGGATCACTCCCCGGACCCCGGCGCTCTCGACGATGATCATGGTCGGGTCGCTCGCCTCCCTCGGTCTTCCGGCGCTCATCAGCTTCCCCGCGGAGTTCACCGCGCTTCTCGCGACCTGGAATGGCCTCGCCTACTGGGTCTTCATTCCGCTCGGCATCCTCGTCGTCACCGCGGCGTTCTACATGTGGATGATGCAACGCGTCCTCTTCGGCCCGCCGAAGGGGATCCCGCTCGACGCCGCTGAGGTCCCGTGGTACGAAGGCGTCGGGATGGGGCTCCTCGTCATCCTGACGGTCGTCTTCGGCGTCCTTCCCAGCCTCCTCGTGAACGTGATCGTGAGCTCGCCCGTCAAGGGGTTCCCGGGGACGTGAGACGATGGACATCGGAAGCTTCGCCGGTCCATTTCTCCCCGAAATCTTCCTCCTCGCGGGAGCGCTCCTCGTCTTCCTCCTCGACGTCCTGAACGTCCGGAGGAACGAGGTCGTCGGCGCGATCGCGGTCGTGACGACCGCCCTTGCCCTCCTCTTCGTGGTCGCGGACCTCGGGTTCGCGCCGTTCGCCGGGCTCGCGACGATCCCCGCCGGTGCGATCGATGCCACGCCGAGCGGAGCCCCGCTCTATACGTTCACCTCGCTCGGTCTGGTCTTCCAGGGCGTCTTCCTCGCGGCGGCGTTCCTCGTCAGCCTGGCGTCGCTCAGCCGGCCCTCCGAGGAGCGGGGCGCGCCGATCTTCTACGGGCTCCTCCTGATCGCGACCCTCGGGATGGTCCTCGTTGCGATCGCCTCCGACCTCATCTTCCTCCTGCTCGCGATCGAGGTCTCGAGCATCGCGACGTACCTCCTCGTCGCCTACACCCGCCGCGACTCCCGTTCGCTCGAAGCCGCGATGAAGTTCTACATCATCGGCGCCCTCTCCACCGTCCTCTCGTTCTTCGGTGCGTCCCTCCTCTACGGGGCGTACGGCACGACGAACTTGGTCGCAATCGCCCACGTCGCCGGGACCGTCGGCTACCCGGTCCTCGTCCTCCTCGGTTACGGGTTCCTGATCGCGGGACTCGCGTTCAAGGCGACCCTCGTCCCGTTCCATGCCTGGGCGGTCGATGTCTACGACGGGGCACCGACCGACGTCTCGAGCTTCCTCGCGGGAGGTTCGAAGAAGGTCGGCATCTTCGCGTTCTTCCTCGTATTCCTCGCTCCCATTCTCTACGTCCGGACCGCGCCGTCCGGTGGACCGTTCACGACCGGCACGGTCGCGCTCGGACCGGTCCTTCAGCTGACCCTCAGCGTCGTCGCGGTCCTCACGATGACCGTGGGCAACGTCCTCGCGCTCCTCCAGAAGGAGATGAAGCGGATGCTCGCCTACTCGTCGATCAGCCAGGCCGGCTACATGATGATCGGGATCGCGGTCGGCACGGCACCCGCGCTTGCGGGGGCGACCCTCCAGGTCTTCGCGCACGTCTTCATGAAGGGCGGCGCCTTCCTCGTGGTCGCCGGAGTCAGCGCGCTCGGGGTCGGCCCGCTCATCGAGGATTGGCGGGGCCTCGGCACGCGCAAGCCGGTCCTCGGCGTCGCGTTCGGCCTCATGCTGCTCTCCCTCGCGGGAGTCCCGCTCACGGTCGGGTTCGTCTCAAAGTTCGTCCTGTTCAGCGCCGCCGTTGACGCGCGGGGCTACTTCGTCTGGCTCGCGGTCGCCGGCCTCCTCAACAGCGCGCTTTCGGTCTTCTACTACGCGCGGGTTCTCAAGATCATGTTCTTCGACGCGCCGATCCCGCGGGCGCAGCCGACGGGAGCGGTCGTCGGGGGCTCGGAGCCGGCGCGCCTCCCCGCCGGAGGGCTCGGCTACGGCCGCGCCATGGCGATCGGGATCGCGGTGGCCGTGATCGTCGCCGCGGGAATCTACCCCCAGCTCGTCCTCGGACCGATCCAGAACGCGGCGCAACACTTCGTGAACCTCGGGATCTAGGGTTGATGGAGCGGTACGACGTGGTCGTGGTCGGCGCGGGGCCGGCCGGGTCGCTGGCCGCTCGCGCCGCCGCGGAAGGCGGAGCGCGCACGCTCCTCCTCGACCACCGGGTTGAGCTGGGCCATCCGGTCCAGTGCGGAGAGTTCCTCCCGACCGCGCTCGAGCTCTCCGACCTCTTCGATTGCCCGGAACTGATCGCCGAGGCGTACGACGTCCCCTCCAACACCGTCCTCCGCGCGACCCGGACGATGACGTGCGTCTCACCGTATGGCCATCGGTTCCGCTTCCCCCTCTCAGGGTACACGGTCTCCCGGCGGGCGTTCGATAAGGCACTCGCGATCCGCGCCGAGGGAGCCGGGGCGGCCCTCGAGTACCCGGTCGGTGTGACGGAGGTCCACGGCAACGAAGTCGTCTGCGCGGGGGGCCGGCGCGTCGGCGCCTCGGTCGTCATCGGCGCCGACGGGCCCCTCTCGACGGTCGCGCGGTCGGTCGGATTCGCCCCGGTACGGACGATGTTCCGGATGATCACCGCGACCGTCGACGGCCCGCTCGACGACGGGATCGACATCTACTTCGGGCGGACCGCCCCGCACGGCTACGCCTGGTTTTTCCCCCGCGCCTACGACGCGAACGTCGGGCTCGGCGTCGCCCGCCTACCTGGCGGGGTCTCCCTCGACCGGCTCCTCGACCGATTCCTCGAGCGTCATCGGCTCGGCCCAGGGCGCGAGCGTACCCGCTGGTGGGTGCCGATCGGCCCGCCGCCGGACCGGCTCGTCTACGGCCCGGTCGCGCTCGCCGGCGACGCCGCGAACCTCGTCATGGCGACGAACGGGGGTGGGATTCCGACCGCGATGCTCTCGGGATGGCTGGCCGGACGCGCCGCCGCGCGCCACGTCCGCGACGGGACGCCGCTCGGGGAGTACGATGATGCCTGGCGTGCCGCGCTCTTCGCCCCGCTCGATCGGGCGTTCCGCGTCCTGTCGTTCAGCGATCGGGCGGCCGGCTTCGACCCGCTCCTGGCCCTAGGGATGCGCTATATCGGGGTCGCGGGTCTGGATGCGATGATGCGGCTGCGTTGGCCCCCCCGGCTCGGGAGGAACTCGTGAGCCCGTCGCTCGATGAGCCGCCGGCCGACTCGTCGCTCGAGGCGCTCGTCTCCCGCACCCTCGGGCTCGACGCCTCGCTCGAGCTCTCGAGCCTCCTCCCCATCCTCGTTCGGGACGTCGGCGAGATCGACTGGCGCTTGAACGAAGTCCTCGGCTCGACCTATGCGCAGCTCACGGAGGCCGCCCGGTATGCGGTCTCGACCGGGGGGAAGCGGGTCCGCCCCCTCCTGATGGCCGTCGTGCACCGCGCGCTGGGCGCGGAGTCGACCGCCCCGATCCGCTCGCTCGCGGCTGCGTTCCAGCTCATCCACACCGCGACGCTCGTCCACGACGACGTCATCGACCACTCCGAGACCCGGAGGGGCCAGCCGAGCGTCCTGCGCGCGTTCGGCACTCCGCTCGCCATCGTCTCTGGCGACTATCTGTTCATCCGGGCGTTCGAACTCGCCGCGGAGTACCCCCCGTCGATCATCCTGCGGTGCGGGGAGGCGTGCGCCGACCTCGCCGAGGGGGAGGTCCTCCAGGAGGCGTCCCGGTTCGACCTCTCCTCCGGCCGCGAACACTACTTCCGCGTCGTGGAGCGGAAGACCGCGGCGATCATCGCGGCGGCGCTCGCCTCGGTCGCGGAGATCGCGCGCGCCCCCGCGGCCGCGGTCGACGGATTGCAGGCGTACGGCAAGGCCGTCGGAATCGCGTTCCAGATCCGGGACGATCTGCTCGACGTCTACGGGGACCCCGACCTTCTCGGCAAACCGCTCTATACGGATCTGCGCGAGGGGAACCCGACCCTCGTCTCTCTCGAGACCTACGATCGGCT
>JASHQX010000116.1 GCA_030038895.1 Thermoplasmata archaeon | reverse complement strand
GCCCCAGACGAGCTATCGGTTATCGATCCAGGTACGGCATGACCCGGCGGCGCAATCGAAAGACCCCCCGAAAGTGCCGCACCCACGAGAGCCAAGACAACAGTCGGCCCCAAGCCGACAACGGTCCATCGGGTGCGCCAACTCATGTGCGGCCTCTCCGGTCCAATACGCCAGCCGCCATCTCGGTGGAGCTGTCATATGTGTTGCCCAAGTTGACTCTAGACAACTCCACAGTACTACCGCTTCTTCTGGGGAGACGCAACCTGCGGGGAAACTGTAACGCAATCGGGTCATGCGGCGGCACAAGGGCCCGAAGAGTTTCAGAACCGGTGCAGACGAATCCACCGCTCGCCCAAAGTGCACTGGCTTCCTCGAGGAGGCCTCGCGCACCTGCCAACCAGGCTGGCGACCTACCGCTCGACCTCTAGATCGTTCGACTTCGTAGCCGAACGGCGGAGATGGGCAGGTCCGTGGTTGGACGGTTCCGATTGCCGGATAAACAGCCTTCCCCCACCGACCGCCTCGAATCGCGAGCGTCAGTGGCTTCACTATAGTCGAAGACTGCCGAGTTCGCCAGGGTGAAGTAGGGACTTTCCCTTGCATGGGCCATGCATAGTAGGGTCCCGGCGTCGATCTTGCTGGGCATCGTGATGGTCATCAGCGGACTGGTCGGCTGGGGCCTCATCCCCACCGGACCTGGACCGTCGGGGTCCGACACGAGTGGGACGGCGTCGGTGGGTGCCTCGCATGCACTCACCAGCCCGGCTTCGTCCGTATCCCCCTCGACCCATCCTACGGCTCCCCGCATCGAGCCGGGCACGTCGGATTCCTGTCCCTCGCTCGAAAGCGTGTCAAACAACCCGGGGTACGGCACATTTGTCCGCCACGTCCAATCCATCGCGCGTAGCGCTGTTTCGAGCGGCCTCCCTCCCGCCGACCTGCACCTCCCCTACGCCGGTCCAATCGCAGACCAGATCGTGAACGGAGTCCCGATGGCCGGTAGCCTCTTGACCGACGAATGCGATCTCGGTTCGCCCACCCCCTCTCAAACCGCCCCGACCGGAGTTTCCTACGACGGTCAGACGGACGTCGGTGGACTCAAGAACGTGACGCTCGACTCCAACAGCGTCGCCGGGGCTCTGACCGTCAATTCCCCGACCCAGAATTTCTATCCGGGGAGCGGGACGCCAACCGTCTGGGGAGCGCAGGAGAACGTGGTGCTTCCGAACGTGACCCTATTCGGCCAGCAATGCCCGACCGAACCATGTGCCCAGAACGGAACGGGCAACTATGCGTTCTGGGTGCAGAACGTTCTCTCCTACGACTCGCGGAACGATTCGCTCTACTTCGTGGACGACACCTGGAACTTCACAAGCGACTATTCTGAGATGTTCAACTCCTCTCTCGTCCGCTGGTCCCCGAACGGTGGCAACTACACCGGGGTCTGGGTCGCGTTCTCGCAGTACTACTACCTTCGGCCACCGTTCACGGTCACGATGTACGTCAACACCTCGGTCGACCCCGCAGGGGACCAGGTCCTCTGGTACAATTACAGCATCCAGACGCCGACGCGCTTCATCGGGAACGGAAACTACGACTACCTGGTCTTCCAGTCGCAGACGAAAGGACACCGGCTCAGTCTCCGACCCCCTGATTTCGAGGCGAGCGCGACCTCCTATCATCTGGTCCCGGAGGAGTTCGAGCTCGACGCGTTCATCGGAGCTGACGACGGATCGAACCAGCTCATGCTCGGCGCTAATGCGACGATGACGGTGCAGTACTGCGATCTCGTCCCGTTCTGCACCTCGAGTCACTTTGCGTACGCGAACGTGCCGGCCGCGGTCGACTTCGGCAGCGAAACGGGCGAACAGGCGATCGGGATCGCCGTGGGGTACGTGGGCACGACCGCCTACCTTTCGGCCGGTCCGCTCATCTACCACGGCCTCTGGAACATGAGTGCGATGCCGGACGCCCACCCAGGCGTGACGAAGGTCGTGAACTCGATCCACGTCGTTGGGGATCCCGAGGGCCCGCTCTCCACCCAGCCGTACGTCTTCGTCTTCTTCGAGAATCGAGCCGATAAGGGCCAGGGATTCCAGTGGGCGCCGGATGGGTCTTCTTGGTACCTTCAACCGGGGACCTACCGGTACGCCGTGCTACTCGCCGATTACGACGAGGCTCGCGGAACGCTTGTCGTGGGCACGAGCCCGACCACCCTTGCCGTCACACTCCGATACAACGCCACCATGGGGGTCTACACGCCCCTCTGGGCGTTCGGTAACGGCGAACTCGCGGGGATTTCTTCCACGGGCGACGGGACGATCCACCAGCCGTACGTACCGTTCAACAACCCGACGACCACCCCGTCGGGCTTCATCCCGGGAGACCTGAGCGCTTACTTCTTCAGTCTCAACGACTACGCCTATCCCTCTTTCGCCGGAGTCCTGTTCTCCGGCACCGACGCTTATGTCGACCTGAACGCGCCCCCCGCATTCAGCGTCCCTGCCGGGGGCGGAGTGAACTTCAATCTCGGTCTCGAGTTCTACGAGACGCAGCACATCACTCTCTCCCATGACTCGGACGTCTTGGGATGGCAGGCGTGGAGCGAGATATCGTTCTACTACAACGTGCCCGCCTCCCAGAACCCCGTCCCCGAGTCAGAGGTCTCCTTCTGGTACTCGCAGGATTCGCTGATCCTTTCGAACGATTTCGTCGGAACCTTGCCGATCCCGGGATTCGTCGCGCCGGACGGTCTCGTGCTGTACGGGGGAACGAACAATGTCGTATGGGGGAACAACTTCACCGATCCTCCCGGCACCAGCGTGGGCGTCGACGGACCGTACGCCGGTCTCGGCCTCGGGGAAGGCGGGGACCTCATCTACAACAACAACTTCACTGTCGACAACCCGGTGGTCTACCTCCCGTACAACTGGCCCAACGTCGCTGACTGTCTCCCCCAGACGCTCGGGCCCTGCGCGTACGACGTGGATCACAACAGCTGGTACTACAACGACGCCGCGAACGTCGTCGGAAACACCTGGAACGTCCGCCCGCAACCGGCGGCGCACGTCGTGCACGTCGTCAACGGCTTCCCGCTGAGTGGCAATGTCCTCGGCCCCGACGTGACGACCCAGGGAGGGAACTACTACTGGAACTACGGCACGAGCCCGAACAACTACTCGACCCTTCCGTACGTCTCCCGCTTCTACTATAGCGACTGGTCGGTCATCTACCCCCTCGGTTGCGGGTCGATCGAGGCACCGGCGGCTCCGTGCGGCACGCCTCCCCCGATCGTCGGGGCCTACGAGGACGGGATCGCGACCGGCGGGGACTTCGCCCCCTACGGTCCGACCGTAGTGTTCGTCGAGACGGGACTTCCCGCGGGGACTCCTTGGCACGTCACGTTGGACGGGGTTCAGTACGGTTCCGACGCGAGCCGTATCTCATTCTCGGTGGAGTTCGGGACGTACCTCTACACGGTCGGGGCTTCGGGGTGGCACGCCGATCCGAAGAATGGTTCGGTCCTCGCGAGTGGCATCGTCTTCGTTCATGTTTCGTTCGTCAGAGGCCACGGACATGCCGGATCCACCGAGCTTCCCCCTCTACCGGCTGCGGCCCGGATCCGCCGCTGATCGGCCCCACCCCGGACCGGCGTACCGCTAGTGGCGCGGTGTAAAGCGACCCGGGTCGAAGAACGAGATTTCGTGGGACGTCCGGCCATCGCAGACGAGCTGCGCGACGATCTCTCCGACCACACTCGCGAACTTGAACCCGTGGCCGGAGCACGCACTGACGATCGTCACGTTCGAGTGCCACGGATGCGGGCCAAGGACGAAGTTCTGGTCCGGGGCGTTGGTGTAGAGGCACGCCGCGTGCTCGGTCTCCCGCGGCAGTACGCCCCGGAGCGATTGTTCCACGAACCGGCGGATCGGCGCCGCGTCGTCCTCGTGGAGGACCCGATCGGCCGCTTCGGGATGGTCCGCCAATTTGCCAGCCCACGAACCGACCTTCACTCCGTCCCCGAAGTCCGGCAGGCCGTACGTGTGCAGCCCGGGGCCTTTGTTCCATAGGAAGACGGGCATCCGCTCCGGCCCGGTCCCTGTGGGATCCCGCGAAGGGAACCAGAGGACGAACTGGCGTTCGATCTCGAGCGGCAGGGAGAGGTCGCGGGCGAGGCGGGATGTCCAGGCTCCCACCGAGAGGACCAACGAGCGGGCTCGGTACGTTCCGGAGCGGGTGCGGACCTCGACAGCGTCCGACGCCGCCGTCCAGCTCTCAACGGGCTCTCCGTAGTGGAGTTCGGCTCCCCGTTCGACCGCCTGTGAGGCGTACGCTCGGAGGCAGTTCTCAGGGAACAAGGCGCCCGCGGCGGGCTCCCATAGTGCCACCTCGTCGCGCTCGAGGGTGAACTGTGCGAACTTCCGGGCGACCTCCGCCGGCGAAAGGATCTCGTGCTCGAGGGAATACGCCCGAGCGCTCTCGATCGCGCCGGTGACCGTGGGGTTGTCGGGTCGCCCAATGTACAACCCGCCGGTCTTCTCTAGGATCTTCTCCCCCGAGGTGGACTGCAATTCTTGCCAGAGCACCTGGGACCTTTGGGCGAGAGGAACGTACTCCTTACCCTCCGAATAGGCGGTCCGAAAGATTCTCGTCCGTCCGTGCGAGGACCCGTGGGAATGGACGGGCCCGAATTGCTCGAGCCCGAGGGTTCGCTGCCCGCGGTTTGCGAGGTGATACGCCGCGGATGAGCCGGCGCCCCCGAGACCGACGACGATTACGTCGAACATTTGCCCGACCTCCCACGGACGCACGAGGACTTAGAGCTGTACGCGCGAAGTATCCTCGCCTTCCCTCCGACGGGGGCCCACGCACCGAAAGGATTGACTCGGTCTATCTCGACTGCTCGGAACGAAGGGATTCTTCGAGACGGCTCATCGCCGCCGCCGTCACGCCGATGAACCGCCTTCCGTCCACCCGTATCCTGACCTCGCCGTCTTGAAACGCGAGGATCGACGGCGTGATCCGGATCCGGAACGTATCCCAGAGGGGGTCGTTCGTATCGGTGATGTCGGCGATGGCAAGGGTGCCCCGGATCCTCTCGCGCTCGGCGACGAACTTCGGCATGAAGCGTCGGGTAATCGGGCACCAGGCTGCGCCGAAGCAAACCACGAATGTACCGGAACGGTTCAAGCGGACCCCGGAAAAGTCTTCTCCTCTCAGAACCGGCAATCCCGTTGGTTCCCACGGGGACCGTTGCACTCTGGGAGATGGACCTGCGCCAGCCATCGGCCCGCGAGGGTGAGGGGCGCATTTGACTATTGTGAACGGGCTCACGCGGGGTGGATACAGCAGCGAACGACAGTCCATCCGATGCCGGCTCGAATCCCACAATCGTCCGATACACCAGGGGCGGCACTGAGTCCTCTACATAGGACGCGGAAGAAATGGCGAACCACGACGGTCCTCCGCTGGGCTATATCCAGCCAGGGTCGTCATCACACGGGGTTCGCGCCGCTTCCCGGGGACATCCAGCCGGTCCGCCATTCCTCTCGGGGTAGGCACAGTGAGAGAACGGAAACCAAAAGATCGTGGGAATCGGCACTGAGGTCCGTTCGGTCGCGGGAAGCGCGGGAAGGAGACTTCCCCTCGAAGGGCTGCTCCGACTCCTTGCCGTCGCAGAGGGCCTGAAGAAGATAGGGAAGGTAGGTCCAGGTCTGGTGGGAGGACCTGCGGGTCCGTGCAATCCAAGGCGTCCTAGCTGGCTCCCCCGCAAAGTGGCGGGAGAAATACTAGTGCCCCGCTGGGTCACCGAATGCCGGTGACGTCACGGACGTTGCTTTGGTACCTCCTGGCCGGCACTCGAGGTGGTCCGAATCGGCTGCGCATCCTCGAGAAGCTCGAGTCGAGCCCTCACAACGCCAACCAGCTCGCAGCCGTGCTGGAAATGGATTACCGCACCGTACGCCACCACCTGAACCTGCTCGAACGGAACGGCCTGATTCAGCGTCCCGTCGGGCGCGGATACGGCTCGCCGTACGAGCTCGCTCCGGATACCCTCGCCCGGTTCGACGAGGTCCGGTCGTTGGGACGGACGGACCCCCGCGTCCGGCGCGCGACCGGAGCCGGTGCCCGGTCCGCGACCCGGAGGCTCGGCACATGAGCGCCGTGTGGATGGAAGGCAGCCTGATCCTTGGGGTGGCCAACATCGGCCTGACGGTGGTGCTCTTCGTGCTGTTCCGGCGGGTCTATGCGCAGACCAAGGCGGCGTTCAGCCTCGCCCTGCTGCTGTTCGCGGGCGCGTTCGTGGTCCAGAACCTGCTCGTGGTGTACTCGTACCTCGCCACCATGCCGCTGATTCCGGATTCCCTTTCGCCCTACCTCTTCGCGATTGGGGTCTCGGAGGCGGCCGGGCTAGGCGCGATCCTCTGGACCGCGATGAACTGACCGCATCACCGGTCAGATGACCGTCCCGGTGGCAGAGCCCGCCGGTCGATTCGGTCTGCATTAGGGCGGGATTCGGGTGAGATTTGGGCCGAATTCTGTGCGAGACAGATGTACTTCGGCACGGCTCGGGAACGTGCCATGAGAGCTCTGGGGATCGCCTTGTTAGGGGCCGCAGTGACCCTCGTCGTGATCGCGAGCCCGAGCTTCGCCGCCTCGGTCGGCCCGAGTGCCACCTGGGAGAGCGGAGTCTCGGCCGTGTTCACGATGACCAACTCGCCGGTGATAAACGAGATCGTCGCATACGAGCGGTCAAGTACCGGCAGCCTTACCTGGGTTGCGAATTTTTCGACCGGAGGTCTCGGGAACGGCGCGAGCCTCGCGGACCAGGGTAGCCTCGCGATCACCGCGAACCATGAATGGCTCTTGGCGGTCGACGCCGGGAGCAACCAAGTATCGGTACTCCGGGTAGGCCAAACGGACGGTGTGCCGACGCTGACGCTCGCGGATGTCGTGGAATCCGGTGGCATCCTCCCTGTAAGCATCGCGATTCACGACGCGTGGGTCTATGTCCTGAACGACGGGAATTCGATTAGCCCCGGAAACATCGCCGGGTTCTCGCTCAACTCGACGGGCCAGCTCAACCCCCTCGCGGGCTCGACTCAGGCGCTGAGCACCTCGGCCACTACCGGGGCTGCCCAGATCTCGTTCAACCCGGCCGGTTCGCTGCTTGTCGTGACCGAGAAGGCCACCAGCCTCATCGACGTGTTCGCGGTCGATAGCCACGGAGTCGCTCGCGCGGCGACCGTTCACGCCTCACACGGCTCGACCCCGTATGGGTTCGCGTTCACGCCGCACGGTCAACTGGTCGTTAGCGAAGCCGCCAGCGGGAGCCTTTCGTCCTATCGGGTTCGGGACAATGGGTACTTCCACGTCATCAGCGGGTCGATCACCGACTTCCAAACCGCCCCGTGCTGGGTCGTGATCACCCCGGGCGGCGGGTATGCTTACACGACCAACGCGGTCAGCAACACCATCTCGAGCTACACGGTGGGCGGCGGCGGTCGCCTCCACCTACTGCAGGCTGTCGCGGCCGCGACAGCTGCCGGGCCCACGGACATGGCTCTCACTGGCGTCGGTCAGTTCCTCTATGTCCGCGACTCCGGTTCGGGCCAGCTCGAGGGTTTCGAGGTCCAGCCGAACGGTACGCTGAGTTGGATCGAGACCACGGGGACGCTGCCGAGTGGAGACGAAGGCCTGGTCGCTATCTGAACCGTTTCGACCCCCTTCGCGGCGAGAGATAGGGTCGCGAGGGGGACTTCCATTTTCTTGCCCACTCGGCCGGTCGCACGCCGTTAAGTAAGACCTTCCCTAGCCAAGCACATGCCGTTCGTCCTGGTGCGTGTACGGGTCGAGGACTACTCGAAGTGGAAGCTTGTCATGGACGAGCACGTGCCGAAGCGCCGTGAACTCGGATCGAAGGGCACGCGGATCTTCCGGGACGCGGAACGGGCGGATCACATTCTGTGCCTGACGGAGTGGGGAGAGTCTTCGAAGGCGCGCGAGTTCTTGCAGTGGGGGAGCCCCGAGGAAATCGGACGGAGGTCCACGCGGACCGGTGCTCCCGAGGTCGAGTTCCTCGAAGAAGTTGACAACCTGCCTGCATAGTCTCGGACCGAGAACAATCGGCCACGCTTTCGGGTACTCATGCCTTCGAAGACCAAGTACGATGTCGTGATCGTCGGGGCCGGCGCGATCGGCGTCGCATCGGCGTATCACCTGATTCAGAATCATCCCGAGCTGTCGGTTTTGGTGGTCGATGCACGGTCCGGTCCCGGCGAGGGGTCGACGGGCGCGAGCGCCGCGATGGTACGCGACGTGTTCAGCTCGTGGGACAATCACGTCCTCGCGAAGAGCGCGATCGCCTTCTATCGGCGACAGATGGAGGAACGAGAGGACCTCCGGACTCCGTTCCCGCTGCTCGATCTCTACGGCTACCTCTGGCTGCTCCCCGAGAGCCATCGACAGGAATACCTTGACATCGTTCGAAGGAGCGGAGGGTCGATCGACGCCGAGACCCTGACGGTGGACGACTTGCGGTCGTTCCCTGGCCTCGACCTCTCCCCCCGTCGGTGGTTCGAGGGGGACGACGCGCCGCCTCCGGAGCCGATCACCGGGGGCCTCTTCGGCCGGAACTGCGGCACGGTCGCGCCCGAGATGCTCACGCATTTCTATTGTGACGAGGCCCGCCGCCTCGGTGTCGAGTTCCTTTTCGACACCGTCGTCCAGCGGCTCTCGTTCGAGGGCCGGGAGGAGATCCTGTTGCACGAACCGACCCAACGGCCGTTCTCCTTCCAGCAGTTCATGAAGGGACGCCTACGGATCTCGCGGGTGAGCTTTAACGACGGACATTCGGTGAGTACGGATTCGGTCATCGTCGCGGCGGGCGCTTGGTCCAACGCGATCCTGCACCCGCTGGGGGTCGCGACCGCTTGCAGTGCGCGGCCCCAGTTTCTCTTTTCCATCTCGGGAAGCGTGGTCGAGTCGCTCCTGCGATGGGAGCCTCCGGTGCGCCCCCTTGACGCGATCGAGGGAAAGTCCCGCCTCCCCTTCGTGATCTTCCCGACCGGGGCGACTCTCAAGCCAATCTTCCGCCAACGACAGATTTGGGTCGGGTGCGTCGACACCGTCTCCCACCCGGTCGGGACACGGGAGAACCCCGCTCGGGACGGCCGGCTCGAATACAACATGCTCAAGATGGGAGACCGCGACGCTTTCGCAACCGACATCCTGCCGGCGGTGACCCCGTACCTTCCCGCCTTCGATACCGCCGGGGTCCGTCTCGAGAACGCCTGGGGGGGCTACTACAACTTCAGCCCCGAAGGACTACCGGTGCTGATCGAGGAACCGTACGGGGTGATCTTCATCGGAGGGGACTCCGGCAGCGGCGTGATGAAGGCGGACTCGCTCGGACGTCTCGCGGCGGCGAAATACGACGGGAAGTCCGAGGCCCCGCTCTTCGTCGGGGGCTCCTACCGGCTCGACCGACTCTCTCTCGACCACCGTGCGGTCGAACAAGAGAAGATAATCCTCTGATTACCCATGGTAGGGTCGGAACGTCTTCCGATACCCACTTGGCGGTCCCTCGCTCCCGAGGCCGCCGAGCCGCCAAAGAGCGGTCGCCCGCGACGACGGGCCTATTTGAACCACGCGAGCGCGGCGCGGTCCTCCTCATAGATCTTGGAAGGCAAGCCGAGGGCCATCTGGCGGGGCGGCACGTCCTCCATCCCTTGGAAGGGGAACTCTCCTTCCACCTCGGCACGGGCGTCTTGCCAGCGAACGCAGGTGAATGGGCTGTCGATTCGCTCTCGACACCCCCCGGCCCCGGGGGCGGTTGGTCGTTCTCGTACGGAACCTGCGGTTGACCGGCCAGAGCGGCGACCCGAAGTCGAGACCAGAAATGTACCGGTTCTTCAGGCTCTTCTAGGGGGTTCGCCGCGATTCTGGATCATCGGGGCCTGGATCGAGCACCGGAATCGTTGAAGACGGACGCGAGCAGTTTTTGGAGGGGATGGCGCTGGCCGGAAGAATGCCGGACGACGAACCCAGCTCGCTGAGAGTACGGCGGGAGCGACAACGCGCGTTCTGGAGGGAGCGGTACCTCGAGGAACCGGCTTTCTTCGGGGAAGCCGAGAGTGGATTCGCCCGATGGTGCCTGCCGCTGCTGCGTGCGGAGAAGGGTCTCGATTCAATCCTCGAACTCGGCTGCGGGTACGGTAGAGACTCCCGATTCCTGGCATCGGAAGGGTTCCGGGTGGTCGGCGTGGACCTGACCACCGTTCGGCCGGACGAGACCTCGTCTTCCAGAGAGACCCCCTCGAGATTCCGGCTCATCGAATCGGACGCGGCTGAGTACCTCGCCCGGGTTCCGTCCCAGAAGTTCGACGCCGTGTACTCGAACATGTTCTTCAACATGGACTTCTCCGAATCGGAGCACCGGTCGCTGATGAAAGCCATCCGTTCGGCGCTTCGACCGAGGGGGCTACATCTCTACTCGGCGCGTTCGACGTTCGATCCCTGGTACGGGCGTGGGCGGTCCGTCGGCCCGGATACGTTTGAGGCGTCCCCTGGCGGCGCCATCATCCACTTCTTTTCCATGGAGTACGTCGACCGGTTGGCCGAGGGACTCTTTACGCCCGTAGAACGGAGCGATCAGGCGGAAGGCGGGGAGGATTTCCCGATTCGGTTGCTCTACGTAGTCGATCGGCGGACTTAGGGACGGAGAGAAGGGACTCGGAAGGAGTGCGACCGCGGGACGGCGAACTCGTAGTCTATTTCCGTCCTTCCGGGCCCGTTCGCCGCACTCCGTATCAGCAGTACCCCGGCCTCTAGGGCATCACAATCCCAAGGGGAATCGGAAAAATGTCGGAAATAGGGGGAGAGGCGGGAAGGAGCCGAAGAGAGAGTTTGGACCCGAGAGCGATCACGCCTCTGACGGCAATGGCCGTCTTGGTGGCCGTGACCGTAGTGGTCGGCGCAGTGGGTTATCTCGTTCTGAGCGATGCGTCGCACTCGACTACCACGACCTCGAAGAGCTGCTCTACCACCAACGTGAGCCAGTGCTCCGACCGCTTTGTCGCGGTCGGCTCGAGCTTCGGGCACCTGGCCCGGGATCTCGTTGCTGAGTAGGAGCTGACCGAGCGCACCAAGGCAACGGCTAGGTCGGTTCGAACAGGGATGTGTCCTAGGAGGTTCTGGGGTCTGGCCGCTACAAATCCGACGACCCCGAGGGTGCTCGGAGCCGCTGCGGGCGCGATTCGAGGCGAGTGGGGGTGTGGTGGTCGATCTACACCCGGGGTAACGCCCTCGCTGGGCTAACGGGCGAGCAGGACCGCCTCGGGGGGTGGAGTCAGATCGGTAGAGCGGCGTAGCTTCGACCGGTCGACGGCCAACCAGCGGTAGCCTTCCTCGACCTCCACGTTGGTGATCAGTATGTCGTTCTCCGCCAACTCGGCCCGGTACCGGAGCACCGAGTCGAACACCGACAGGGCATCCTCCTTGGTCAAGCGTGAGAGCTCCCGCGTGGTTCCCATCCAGCCGCCATCCTGAACGAGCTTTCGAAGGACCCCAACGAACCGAGCACATCGGTCACCGGTTTCTACGGGAACACGTCGCGCCGCTGAGATCGAGGGATTCAGAGGGGGGCCGGGCGGTTCGTCTCCTTCTTCCTCCGTCCCGGGCGAAACGGGCTCTAGCGAATCCGGGCTCGGTTCCGACTCCGAAGCCCGATCTGCGTCGAGCTGGTCGAGATCGCGAAGCGCGGAATCGATCTGCTCTTCGATATCCTTGAGCCGAGGAGTGATCGGATCATTCGGAGCCGGTGACTGGATCGCAGGTGCCTGTTCGACCATGGGTGACTTGAGAATCGGGATTTCGACGTCGGGATCGGAAGTGCGGGCCCGCACGATCCGAACGAACTCCTCGATGGCGGCATCGGGTACGGGCCGCAGGTTGCGTCGCATGCGGAACCGGTCGAGCGCACTCCTGAGTTCAGGGCTTGGAGTGAGGAACGCTCGGCGTTGGGCCCCATCTTGGAGGACGACCACCGGTCGCGACCGAACGTCGCGATAGAGTTGGAGACCCGCGAACACGACGAGATCCGCGTACAGCTCGTGGGCAGGAGGGCCTCCCATGATGCCGATCGGAGGGGTCCACTCACCTGAGAGGTGGCTCAAGTCCCGGATTTTCAGGTCGTCGAACCCCACGCTCCCGCGCCCCTTCCACCGGGCCACCGGGCAGGACCCCGCGGGCTCCGGCTCCAGTGTTGCTCGCAGACGTCTATGGTATAGTTCTTGCGCAGCACTGGAAGGCTTCTCAAAGCACCGGTTACGAGAAGGTTCCTGTCGCGACGAGGCTCGCCGGGATGACCTTTTGGCGAAGGCTCACAGTATTCCCAAATAGCAGCCCTCAACTGACCGAATCGCGAGCTGCATGGTCGTGATCCGGCCCCCCATCGATGCGGTGGGCAATACACCGCTGGTCGAGTTGGTTCGGATTGTACCGCCGGGCTCGGCGCGCGTGCTCGTGAAACTGGAGTTCGCGAACCCGACCGGCAGCATGAAGGACCGGGTCGCGAAGGCGATGATCGAGGCTGCCGAGCGGGACGGCCGATTGAAGCCCGGCGGAACCGTCGTGGAGTATACCGGTGGCACAACGGGCACGTCACTCGCCTTTGTCTGCGCTGCGAAGGGCTACGGTCTGAAGATTGTCTTTTCTGACGCCTTCAGCTATGACAAGCAGCAGACGATGGAGGCGTTCGGGGCTCAGGTCACCGTCGTGAAGAGCGACACCAAGCAGTTCAACGAGCGACTGTTCAAGGAGATGATCGCCACCGCCCGGCGCCTCAGTCAACTGCCCGGCCACTGGCTGTGCGACCAGCTCAACAACCGTGACGGGGCGGCCGGGTATCATCCTCTCGGCGACGAGATCTGGAAGCAGACCGCGGGCACGGTGAACGCATTCGTGCAGGGAGTCGGCACCGCACACTCCCTCCACGGAACCACCGAGGCACTGTGGAGGCACAACCCCAAGATTCAGATCACTGCCTGGGAGCCCGCCGAGTCCGCGGTTCTTTCGGGCGGTCCGACCGGATCCCACCGGATTGAGGGAGTCGGGATCGGGTATACGCCCCCTCTCTGGAATCCAAAGCTCGTGAACTCGATTCTCCGAGTTTCCAGCGAGGAAGCGATGGCCATGAGTCGTAGGCTGGCCCGCGAGGAAGGGATTCTCGCGGGGACATCGTCCGGGGCGAACGTAGTGGCTGCCCTGAAGGTCGCAAAGGAGTTGGGACCGGGGAAGGACGTCGTCACGCTGATGGTCGACTCCGGAATGAAGTACTTCAGCTCGGACCTTTTCGGGGCCCGATGAGAGAAGCCACTTCCCGGCGTGCAACCGGCTCACCTCGCTGGGCCCGACCCTCTGCAGCCGGTTCGGCGTGGCGCTCATTCCAGATTAACGCCGAGTTCCGGGTCCCGCTCTGGTTCGCCTACCGCTGGTGCACGGACTACGGACCTGACGACCCGAAATACTCCGGCGAGGACCGCCTGATCCACCTTCAGCGGAGGGTCATCGAGAGGAGCCGGAAAAGGGTCGTATTCGAAAATCTCTACGACGAGGGGAAAGGGTGGGCGTGGGAACGGCACGTCGTGACCCTGCATCCGCCCGACCACTGGCATTGCGAAGGTCGGGGAAATTACTCGGAGTCGGTCCTCGATTACCGGTTGACCGCACTTTCCCCCGACCGGACGCGACTCGAGATGCGTTGGCGTTCCCGTCCCCGCCAGCAGACCCGGGAGCCTCGTCCACCGGCCGGGGTAGTGGAGACCTTCGTTGCGGGGCTTTGGAGGCGAAGAGGACGGGCGCTCGAGCAGGAGTATCGTCGACTTCGCGACCGATCGGTCCGTCCGACGTCCCGGGACTCCCGATTCTGAGCGAGGGTGTCACCGGCCGACGTCCACCGTCTTTCGGCTCGGGTTTCTCCAGCGAAGGAGGAGGCCTCAGGTAGTCACCCAGCCTGCCTGGTCGATCCAAATGACCGAAATGAATCCCATCTCGCGATTCTTCGTGAACCTCTCGGCCTCGAGCAGGTCGGCCCGCGCCTACGACTGGGTCCGAAAAGACGTCCCGATCCCCGCCGGCTCGGTCTGCCTCGAGCTCGGGAGTGGGACCGCCGCCTTCGCTGCCCGGTTCGTAGACGGCTTTCGACCGGCCCAGTACGTCGCCACGGACCTCGATCCCCATCAGGTCGAGACGGCCCGTGCGGCGCTCGCGAAGAGATTCGGCGGACGCCCCCCTCCCGAGCTCACCGTGCGGGCGGCGGACATGCTCCACCTCCCGTTCGCCGACGTGTCGTTCGACGTCGTCCTCGCGTTCGTGGCGATTCACCACGCGAGCCCGAACCACTTCGACTTTGGGCCGATACCCCAGGCGCTTTCCGAGATCGATCGGGTCCTTCGGGCCCGCGGACTCCTCGTCTATCGGGAGATCCTCCACAAAGATGCCATTCGGCGGTGGCTCGGCGATCACGGCTACGCCGTCGAGCGCCTGCGTCGTAGTTGGCGAGTCGAATCGGTGGCCGCTCGAAAATCCGGGCCCCCCGCTCCCGCGTGATCCGGGCGCGGCTCAGGCAGCAGAGCGGTGCCGGAGCGTTCCGCGCTTTCGATCCTCAGTGCGTGGAGGGCCGGGAAGAGCTGCGACGCGGACGCGGAGCCGGCATCGAGGGTTCCCAGAGAGCGATCGGGTTCCCTTCCGGATCTGCGCCGATGAAGCTCCACCCCATCCCGGGAACCTCCATCTTACCGACGATCTCGGACCCACCGGCGGCCTTGAACGCTTCGATCGCCGGGTCTATCTTCTCGACCGCCACAAAGTTGCGGGGTCGTTCTTCGGGGTCCATCTTGCGATACATGCCTCCCCCTACGCTCTTCCCCTGGGGCCCCGTCGAGATGAGCCAGTACTCCAGTCCCGGCATCTCGGCTTTCTCGAACTTCCAGCCGAATACCCGACGGTAGAATTCGCTCAGTTTCTCGACATCCGACGCGGGGATCTCGAAATGGACAATTGTCTGAATCGCCATCGACCGTGCCTCAGGTTTGGATACCACGACCGATTTAGAACCTCGCCCTACGAAGTTTATGGAGTTCCGGACCGTGAATATCCGCCAGAACGCCTCACGATAGGACCGATCGAGTTCCGATGTCTCGATAGGTTAATCCCCAGAACTTCGAAGGTTCTCTTCGGCCGTGACCGATTCCACTTCTTCCGTCGGCGCCCGCGCGTCCCGGGGTGCTTCCGAGCGGCTCACGCGCCTCTCGCACCGCTACTTGCTGCCGGTCACGGGTGCTTGCGCGGCCACCTTGGGGTTCCTGATCCTTCTCGGACTGCGAACCGTCGAGGGCCCCGCGATCTACTCGACCCTCCTTCTCGCCGGTCTCTGCGCCCTCGTCAGCAGTTTCGGGTTCCTCGCCTGGCAAGAGACGGTCTCCCTTCCATCCCCCCCGGCCCGTGCCGGACGAAGCCCTAACGGAGCAATCCCCTCGAAGAAGACCGAGCCTCAGGCGAAGTCGCACGCACCGGCTCCTACGGTGCCGCTCAGTGGATTGGGTCGCGCGGCCGTCTCGGCGGCGGTCCGCGCGGGGGATCAGATCTGGCGTCAATGGGCGACGCCCCGGACTCGGCCTCTGGGCGTCGAGGTGGCGGGGCCGGTGGCCTATAGCTGGTACGTCCCCAGCAAGCCCGGAACGGTCAACCCCTTCTCCCAGCGGGACGAGGATCTTCTCTTCATTGACCGGGGCCGTGTCGCTCCGGTGACCGCCCCGGTGACCCGCGCAGGCGGTCTGCCGGTTCCGGCTCCCCCCTTGCCCCAAAGGACACGGAATAGGGCGGATAGACAGCCCCGATCCCACCCGTTCACGGAGACCGAGCTCGACGCCCTCTTCCCGCCCGAGAGGCCAGCCCGAGCCGAAAGCTCCCCGACTCCCACGGTCGTCTCGCCTCCGAACCATTTGTCCGACGTCCCGCCGGACCGTGACCACCCAGAGGTGCGTTCCCCCGACGAAGTATGCCCCTCACCGCTTGTTCCCGCCCCTCCTTCGGCCGGCCCGGCCCCGCTTACCGCATCCTGGGAGCTTCCCGGGCCCGAGGCATTCGCCGGGCTTTCGGAACCCGCTCCCCTGTTTTCCGGCCTTGGAGGGATGCTTCCCACCTTGGACGCGATCGATCACCAAGTCTACCTGGAAGCGATCAACCCACTCCCGCCGCATCTGCGGTCCCAACCCATCCGCCGCGAGAAGAGAAACGAAGTCACGCGGCCGACGTCCGCGGAGCCGCACACCCACCAAGGGTTCTGTTCAATGTGCGCGCGCAAGCTCTCG
>JASHQX010000115.1 GCA_030038895.1 Thermoplasmata archaeon | reverse complement strand
CGGACCCACTCGAGCAACGCACGGATCTCCCCTTCGGCCTGCTCCTCGGTGACGAAGAGGTGAGCGTCGTCCTGGACGAGCTCTCGAACCCGGGTGAGCCCGTGGAGCGTACCGCTGGGCTCGAGTCGGTGGAGGGGTGCGAACTCCGAGATCCGTAGCGGCAACTCCCGGTAGCTGCGCGCACGGGAGCGGAACATGAGCATCGAGCCCGGGCAATTCATCGGCTTCCAGCCGTACGTCCGATCCTCGACAGTCGTCAGGAACATGTTCTCCCGGTAGTGGTCCCAGTGCCCACTCGTCTCGTAGACCGACTGGGGGAACATGAGCGGCGTCCGCACCTCCACATACCCGGCCGATCGCAAGTGCTCCATCGTGTAGCGCTCAAGCTCACGCACGAGGACCATCCCTTTGGGCAGCCAGAAGGGAAATCCCGGGACTTCGTCGAGGAAGAGGAAGAGCTCCTGCTTCGCGCCGATCGTCCGGTGGTCCCGGGCCTCTGCCTCCGCGCGCAACTTGAGGTACGCCTCAAGTTCGGCCCGAGTCGGGAATCCGACCCCTCGGACCCGCTGGAGCGGGTGGGCCTCCGGTGTCTCGGGCACGATAGAAGAGTAGCCGAGAACGTGGACCCCCTCGAGCCAGCCGGTGTCCGGCACATGCGGCCCCCGACACAGGTCGGTGAAGGTGCCGGTGTCGTAGACGGAGACGAGTTCGCCCTCCGGGGCTTCCGAGATGTACCGCAGCTTGTATGGGTTGGACGCAAAGAGTCGCGTCGCCTCCGCCTTAGGAACTTCGCGGCGATGAAAGGGTTCGCGTGCTTTCACCGAGGCCGACATCCGAGCTCGGACCGCGTCCAGGTCCTCGGGGGTCAAGGGCCGGACGTCGAAGTCGTAGAAGAACCCCTCCTCGGTCGGGGGACCGTGCGTCGGTTTCGCTTCCGGGATCGTTTCGACAAGACCCTTCGCGACGAGGTGGGCCGAGGAATGCTCGAGGATCTCCCGCCCGGCCCGGTCCGCGAACGTGAGGGGTGCGAGATGACCGTCCGCCGGTATTTTCGCGGAAAGGTCGATCGGGTGGCCTTCCCACAAGGCAGCTAGGAATTGGGAAACCCGCGACGGCTGCCAGCGGGCCAGTACCTCACCGGCGGTTGTGCCGGACGCAACCTCGAGCTTCGATCCATCGGGGAGCTGAATGTGGATCGGCGACGCTTCCGGCATGATTCTCCGCCCGTGCGACCTTCCCCGGGGCTAAAAGGGTTCGCGCGGGTGCAGGGTCACGGGAGCCGCAATTGGACACGAAAGTGACACCACCCTGCCGTCCGAGCCGTCAGGACTGAAATCGCGTCAAGCCTTCCCGCTGTTCGGCGCGCTCAGCTCGCCCATCACTCATCATCAGTCAGCTGGTTCTAGGTCTCATCATCGCGCGTCGTGACAGCGTCCGTCGCCGGTAGGGGCGCCTCGCCCCCTTCCTCCCAATGGGTTAGGAGGTCGTCGAGATGAAAGATTCCTCCGATCGCACCCGTCTCGGAGAGCCGGGGCAATTCCGAGACGGTGAACGATCCATCCACCCAAGTCGGACCCCCAGCGGCGATCGCTTGGATCACCGGCCATTCCGGATCCGTCTCCCGGGGCGAGACCACGAGGTGGTCGGGGCCGGTCCCCCGAACGATCCCGGCGAGCGCGACCGGGTCCATCGTGCCCCACTCTCCTGCCGGAGGAGAGAGCCGGGCTCCCACCATCTCGATTTCGAAGACGAGCTCGGTCGAGAGCTTCCACGCCCGGGCGAGAGCGTTCGGTCCCCTCAGGTAGGCGCTCGAAAGGATGGCCCTACGGGCGCCCGCCACCAGTATGTCGATCGCCTGGTCGGACGTCCGGATACCCGCATCGACCCATAGGGGGATGTCCCGCGAGATCTCCTGCAGATAATCGAGCTGGGGGTCGCCTCGTTCGATCCCATCGAGATCCACCACATAGAGCAGCGAGTAGTCGCCGACGAGCCGGTCGACCACATCGAACGGGTCGATTGTTGCCCCGGAGGGGCTCCGGGCCACTACCGGACCTTGGGGACCCGGACGACACACCAGTCCAGCCCGTAGGAGAAGGCATGGGATGAGCTTCCGACGCTCCCCCTTCGGCTCACTCGGCAGCGCTCCCGAGCGACCCCTCGGCGGACCCGCCATCGAACCGCGGACCCCGTAGAGGGATTTCCCCCTTGGGGGTCGCTGACTGTGCCCGGGACCCCTTCGTCCCCAGAGTCGCACCGAACGTCCCGCCGGGACGGAGGCGAAGGCGTGCGAGTCGGGGAAGAGCCCGCGCCATCATCCCCAACGGATTGCGTAGCCCCCCAACCTGAACACTTCCCGACAGATATTTCGCGAGAGAATTCCATGTCGAGTCGCCAGGAGGTGGAGGGCAGCTGACGGTGGACCGGATCGGCAACGACCGGCTGCTGAGGAAAGTCCCCTCTCCGGGAGACACGGGGTCGGGTGGGAGCCCGACGGGCGAGAGTCCGAGCTCCGGAGCAGAAACGACACAGCCCGAGAGTACGGTGAAGATGTGGCATCGGAGGATCCCTCGGGATATGCTGAAACGGCCGACTCCCCGGGAGCAAGCCCTGAGAGACGGGAGGAGGAGTCTCCCCGACCGTCGAGGAGAGCGCGCAGTCGAATGCTGCCTGAAACGGAAAGGGGCTTACTACCACGACCTGGCCGCCCCGGCGGGAAACCGCCGGGGTGTATGCCGACGCTGACAGCCACCGGCCCGATCTGCCCTAGACCCCGCCGGATGTCCTTCGACTGTTCCGGGAGTTCGCCCACGACTTGAACGAGACCGCTTCCGAGTAGTCCCACATAGTCCCCGTACGGGAACCGTCCGAGTCGGGGTGTCTAAACTCCCCTCGGGTCTTCGATGACGGGGACCCTGGATAGCGACGGGGGGAAGGTCCGCCGATCGACCCGACCTCCATTGGTCAGGAAAAGGGAGGCACACGCAGGCATCTGCGTGGCCCTCAGGGATTCCACGATGCGCGGCCGTGATGTCTGCCGGTTACAACAGCTCTGCCGGACGGCGAATGAGTCACTCGCTCATCGTCCAGGGAATCCCCTGGTTCGCCGTTAACGGATCGCAGAGCCCGCCCCGTGAATCCGTTCTCCCAACGGTGTCGATTCGTGGCCAGGAGCTCGGTCAGTAGGTCGTGATGGTCCCATCCAGGACGTACGTGCCCGACGAGGAGGGCAGGGTCATTAGGAGCGTAATCGAGGTCGACCCACCGGCACTCACATTTACCGGCAGCGAAGGAGTGGTCGATACCAACGTGAACGACGTTGTAATCGCAGTTATGCTGTGGAGAACCTTCGCCGAATTTGTTACGGTCAAATTGAAAGCAATACTAGTTCCGGTTGTATAATCGTAGGTGGTGGAGAAGGTCAATGGCGATGTGCCAAGGTATCCCGACGTACTCCCTGCGTAATCAATGGTAAAAGTTTCTCCGGTCACTTTGACTGCAGTTCCGAGCCCTAGTCCGTACGCCCCAAGGACGATGACGATGATCGCAATGACGACCCCGATGCCAATGTAAAGGCGCCTTCGAGATTCTCGGGCTGGCGATACCGACGCAGGCGCCCGCGAGGGTGGCGGAGGCGCAGTTGTCTGGCCAGGTGTGGAGGACGGACCTGAGCTAGCCATGTGTGCCGCATCCTTGCCCTAGGATAGAAACTTTTCCCGGTTCTTCCGTATTCCGGGCGAGCAGCCTCTGGCGTGGAAAACGGTCCGGTGTGTGGCTGTAATCTCGTCCAGGACTCGGAACTGTTGCGATGAATCCTTGGCCTAGCCCGGATATGTTCGGAGAGGGATTGTCAGCGAGGGTTTGCGGGAGGCCGCTTCGACATGGAACGGGTAGTCGAGAAAATAATACCTCGACGAGCGGCCCCTCCGAGATCGATCGCTCAAACCGACGCACGTCGTCGCAGGCCCGAGCCTCTTTGGACGCGGGCTCGTCACCCGGACCGACAGCTCTTTTGATCGACCCGGTTCAAAGGTGCACGGGGGTCGCCGGGCCGACGCTGCTGCCCTATTCGACCCGATCTCTCTCAGCGACGAGTGAATGAGGTTTGGCTTCCGGCGAAGGCGCCCGGAGCGGAGCCATATCCGGCGCCTAGCCGCCGGCTCTCTAGTCTGACGACGGCGAGATCTCCTCGAGAGATCGAATGATCGTCCCCGCGCGAAGACTCGGGGAGAGGGGCCCGTACCGTTCCACGTAGACCGTCCGGAATCCCAAGGCCGAAGCGGGTTCGATATCATGTCCAAAGCTCCCGGCGACATGCAGTCCGCGTTCGGGGGACATACCAGTCTCCTTGAGGAAACGAATCCAGTGGGCGAATGCAGGTTTGTACGACCGAACCTCTTCGGCCGTGACGCACAGGTCGACCGGAAGGGCGTTCTCTGAGATTGTCCGGTCGAGCAGATCTCGGTCGATGTTCGAGAGAATGGCTATACGGCGGCCCTGCTGGCGGAGCCGGTCCAGCCCCCTCTTCGAATCCGGGAAAATCGGCCAGGACGGGAGGGACGCCGGGAGACGGTCGGCCTCGTCCACCGTGAGCGGTCGGTCCAGCCGCTGAGAGACTCTCCGGATCGCCTCGGACATGATTCCGCGGTACGACCGGAACGGTCCTCCTTCCAGCACGCGCTCCTCTTCAAGGTACTCGGTGAAGATTCGCGCCTTCTCCGCTTCATCGAGCGGGTCCCAGAGCTTCCCGACCTGGTCCAGGATGCCCCGGCGCCAGTCGACAATCGTTCCGTAACAATCGAACGAGACCCAGCCACCGGATGCCTCGTGGGCCGGATGCAGGGGCACGACAGAGACCGGTCGACCCCGGGTGATGCGGAGCAATTCGGCTGAGGTGATTCGGCAGACGGCATTCGGGTGTCCCGCCGCGGCCCAGATTTCCCGTTGTTCCAATAGATCGTAATCAATGTAGGTCGGGAGGGGCGCGGGGTGTCCGACCGGCGGGACCCCCCCGATTGCGTACCCCGCGGTCGCGCGGACCTGCTCAGGGGTCTCCCGAGTCCAGCGTTCCCCCGTGAGTCGGTGCATCCACTCCTCATCGAGCCGGTGGTCGCCTGCCACCAGCGCGAGGATCGGGCCACCCGACGGTTCTCTCCGGAAGACCAACGACTTCACGATCTGGCGCACTTCACAGCCGAGGGCGCGTGCGGCGTCCTCCGCCGTGCGAGTCGACGCCGGGAGCTCTCGCACGCGGCCGATCAGACCGTGGGACTCGAGCGCGGAGTCGACCCGACGCGCCGAAGGGTGGCGCACGGTGTCTGAGGGCATGCTTCGGCGAAGTGACGGTCAACGCTAGCGGGGGATATCATACCAACCCCTCCCCGCTTGATTTCGACGCAAAAAGGGCCAAAATCGTCAAGGATTCGTTCGTTTTTAATACCTGACCCGTGTTACGCCGAGTCAAGACTCCTTTGGGGTCAGTGAGTTATGGCAAGCGAACCAGGAAAAGTGGACCAGGTTCTTCTTGCGGACGAATCGGACCGGAAACTTCGGAGAGCTCTTTCTTTCCAAGATCTCTTCATGATTTCATTTGGAGGGGTCGTCGGCTCCGGCTGGCTATTTGCCGTATCTTTCGCCGCGCTTCTCGCGGGGCCCGCGTCGATTGTCGCGTGGATCATCTGCGGGATTTTCATGATGGCGATCGGCCTCGTTTTTGCCGAGATTGCGGCGTCCCTGCACCGGAGCGGACAGCTGGTTCGAAGTCCGCTGTATTCGCACGGCGGATTCACGGGTTACATCATTGCCACTGCGTACATCCTGGGTTCGATCACGGTTCCGGCGATCGAGGCCGAGGCGGTCATCACATACCTTGCTACGAGCCCGCCCGGCATTTTCCCGGCGGCGATTAACCACGTGACCGGACTCCTCACGGCCCAAGGTGTCGTGATCGCCGTTTTCCTCCTAATCGGGTTCTTCATCCTCAACTACGTCGGGGTCCGATTCCTCGGTGCCTTCAACTCGGTCGTCACCTGGTGGAAGTTCATTATCCCGTCTCTGACGATCATTTTCCTGTTCACCGTCTTCAGCGCCAGCAACTTTACCACCAGTTACGCGGGATTGAGCGCGTTCGCTCCGTTCGGCTGGCCGGGCATCTTTACCTCGATTCCCACGGCGGGCATTGGGTTCGCCTACCTCGGGTTCCGGGGGGCCGCCCAGTTCTCGGGCGAGGCGAGGAACCCTCAGCGGGACGCGCCGTGGGCAATCATACTGTCGATCACGGCGGCCGTCATCCTCTACGTGTTGCTCGAAGTGGTTTTCATTGGCGCGGTCAGGTGGAACGCCAGTGAGTTCGGTGTTCCCGTCGCGGCAGGCAACTGGGCGGCGATCGCCGGCCCGATCCACACCGCGCCCTTCTACACTGTAATGAAGGATGCCGGGCCCGCCGTCCTGGGCGGATTCGCCGCGTTCCTCCTCGCGGACGCCGTCGTCTCCCCTGCGGGAACGGGGTGGGTCTTCTTGGGTGAGGCGACCCGGGCCGTTTACGGGGTCGGCGCGGACGGTTTCTTCCCGAAGCCGCTGCTGCGGATCCAGCACCGGACGCGGATTCCATGGGTCGCGCTGCTCGTGACCGCCGTCGTCGGAGGAATCTTCATCGCACCGTTCCCGGCCTGGTTCCTGTTCGCGGAATTCGTGACCGACTGCTTCGCGGTTTCGCTGATCATGGGCTCGCTCACTCTGCTCGTGCTACGGCGGCACGCGCCTAACTTGAGACGTCCCTTCCGGCTGCCCGCAGCGTTCTGGATCGGGGCTATCGCATTCATCGGCGGCAGCTTCGTGATCTACTGGACGGCCTTTGGCGGCGTGTTCTACGTGATGACGTGTATCTTCCTGGTTCTGCCAATCTTCTACTTCTTCTACGCACCCCGGAACATGGGGATCCGGCAGGGCACCTCACTCGCGATCGGACTTACCCAGCTCATTCTGACGATCGCCGTCACCGTCTATGGGTACATCTATCTCTACATCGGCGACGTGGTTTCGCTGACACCTGTTAAGCCACCGCAGCCCAATGGCACGCTGATCACGACCTTTGCCATCTACTACATCGCGCTCCTGCTCATCGTCGTGGTTCCAACGTTGCTGGCCTACCGGATCTCGAACCCTGCCGGCAAGAAGATGATCAACGCCGGTTGGTGGGTCATCGTCCTGCTGCTCGGTCTGTACGTCATCAATTTCTTCACGGTCTACAATTCCTGGTCAGTGGTCGGTGGCATCCTCACCACTTCGACCGGTTACATTCCGACCCCGTCGGACACCTGGGTCTTCCTGGCCTTCGCCGCCGCCGTCTACGTCTGGGGTATCTATAGCGGCTACCGGACGAAGGATCTGGAAGAGGTCGAGCAGCTGCTATCCAAAGCCGACGCAGACAGGGTCCTAGAAGAGGCCATGGGCGCGGGCGCGCCCGGGCCCGAGCCAAGTCCCTGATCGGGTCACCACTTCCCGCGGCGGCCCCCCCCGGGGCCGCCGTTTTTCCTCCTCGGCTGGTTCTCATGTGCCGGTGGGCCGGAAGGGATCGCGGCGTACGTCTGACGAGTAAGCAACACCGGGACCGCGCGGCGAAGGCGGAGATCGTCCGACTGTCGCCGCGCCGCTCCGTTCACCAGGAGCTATAGAGCCCCTTACGACACTGGTCGCAGATCTCGGTATGGAAATCCGCGATGAATCGCGGATGCGTTTCCTGACCGCAGTGAACACAGCGGAACCGCAGCGTCGGTGACGGGTAGCCCGTGCCGTCGGGCAGGAGGTCCATCGTGAGCGGAATTTGGCGGGCCGAAAGGTTGCCGGTCGACACTTCGATCGCGTCGAGCAACTGGCTGAACGATTGAACCAGGGTGCCGGCCTGGCGAACGGTCTCGTCCGAGTCGCCGACGACGACGCCCAGGGCGATCGTCGTCCCCACCGACGCGATCGTCGGCATTTCGTCCCCGCGTCGGGGTCGGAGATCAGCGAGCCCTTGGAGCCATTCGCGTCGGGAGGCGTCGCGCAGGACCTCGGCAGGGTTTGCGCGATACGCGTAGAACGCCCACCGACGGTCGAACACGGGGTCGCCCGTCAGATAGCCGCGGAGGTTTCGGTCCGCCATTCTTTGCTTTTGAATGATCCGATCGAGATCCGGGCTCAGCCGGGAGAAGATCCGGGGGCGCCCCCCGATGTAGAGCCAGGGGGTCTCGTAGAGGACCATCCGCTCCGGATCGTCCCAACGGATCCCGGTCACGACGTTCACGACCTGGTCCGGAGAAAAGAACGTCGGTCGGTGGTAGACGACCTGCCAGAGACGCCCATGAGCCGCGCCCACGAGTGGAGGATCCTTGATCGGAGACTTGCTACCCGCCGGGCCGCCGGGGACGAACATTGCGTCGCGAAACTCTCGGTTCGACTTCATCAGGGCCGACCGGATCCGCGACCACCCGGGGTCCCGGTCATACTCGGTTCCGCTGAGTCTGTAGGACGACATTTCTCGATTCGGGGTTCGAAGAGCAGCAACACTTCCGAGCAAAATAGCCTCGCGGTCGGGAGGGGAAGGGCCGATGGGAGGGCCCGGTGACGGTCCGCCAACCGGCACGGACCGCCGATGTCTATTCGAGCCCTCAGCGGATCGGGGGCGGCCGGATGCGAATTCGCCGGATCAGGTGAATCTCTCCCCGCTCGCGCTGTTCCAGCTGTTTCATGGAGACCGTTGCGCGGTACGTTCGAGCGACGTCGAGCAGCGGACCAATGGTGGTGGGGGTCAGGTTGCCGTAGATCGACCCAGGTCCTTCGAAGAAAAGGTGCTGACGGGACTCCGCACTGCCCACGGGATCCGTTGTCCGGTCATCGATGTCCATCCGGAACTCGGGGGTTTTCCACTTGTAGAGTATCGGTCTTCCCCAGCGGCGCTCGAAAGTCACCCCCGAAGCGTCTGCGCGAATCCTCGTGACCGGGTTGAGCAGGCCGGAGTACAGACACACGCCGATCACCGCCATCCCTAGCACCACCAATAGCAGCGCGATGAGATAGAGGGGAGAGAAGCTTGAGGAGGCTCGAAGGCCGACCTCGAACACTCCGACTCCCACAAACACGATTCCTAGGGCGAGCCCGGTCCCGGCGACCCGAATCCTTTGGCGGAAGAATTTATGCGCCTCGCCCCGAAGGTCAAGGTTGCACTTGGCCACGAGGCGCGGGGATGCCGCCGTCGGTTCGGGCTCCGACATCGATGAAGAGAACTCCCTTACCGATATGAGCCGATTCCCCCAGCCTCTCCCTAACCCTCCCCCAACCCGTCGGGTGGCAACCGGCCCCACGACGTCCTGACGAACCGCACGTCAGGAGAACTGGCTGCTCACTCGCCCGGAGAGATTTTTCTTCGAGGGAGCGCGCGCAGGTCTAGACACGCAAAGGTGTTGCGTCAATCCCGGGCCCCGCCCCGAACCACCACGCGACCGGCGGCCGGGAATCGTATCGCCGGAGATAACGGCTTAAAGAGCGGGCTCCTCCCGCGGTCTGGGATGTCGCTCCACGGACGCGACCTGGTCTCCATTCGAGACCTATCCCGCGAGGAGATCGAAGAGATCCTCGCCGCTTCGCGCAAGATGATCCCATACGCCGAGGGATCGAAGGTCAGCCACTCGCTCGCCGACAAGATCGTCGCGATGGCGTTCTTCGAGCCGTCGACCCGTACGCGCCTCTCCTTCGAGTCGGCGGTCCACCGGCTCGGGGGAAGCTGCGTCACGATCGCCGACGCTTCCGTTACGTCGATGCGCAAGGGCGAGAGCCTTCACGATACGATCCGCATGCTCAGTTCGTACGCCGACGCGATCGTCATCCGACATCCGAGCGAGGGATCGGCACGGCTCGCCGCGCGTGCGTCGGATCGCCCGGTGCTCAATGCCGGGGACGGCGCGGGTCAGCACCCGACCCAGACCCTACTCGACCTCGCTACGATGCAGGAAGCCTTCGACACCTTAAGCGGGCTCAGGGTCGTGCTGCTGGGGGACCTGAAGTACGGTCGTACGGTCCATTCGCTCGCGCACGCGCTCTCTCTGTTCGGGAGCGAGATTGTTCTCTGCGCGCCCCCCTCTCTCGAGCTCCCCGAGCCGGCACGCGCTCGACTCAAGCAAATGGGCGCGAAGCTCGTTGACGAGCCGAACCTCACCCGCGCGATCCGTGACGCGGACGTCCTTTACGTCACCCGCATTCAGAAGGAGCGGTTCGGCGACGAGGCCGAGTACCGCAAGGTCGCCGGCTCGTACCGGATCGACGCCTCCGTACTGAAGGACGCGAAGCCGCGGCTCGCGGTCATGCACCCGCTCCCGCGAGCGGGCGAAATCGCTCCCGAGGTCGACGACACCCCGCACGCGGTCTACTTCCGTCAGGCGTTCCTCGCCGTTCCGGTCCGGATGGCCCTGCTCGACGCGATCCTGGGGTCGCCCCGGAAAGGAGGTTAGATGGCGGTCCGGGAGCTCAAGATCACCCCGATCAAGAACGGTACCGTCATCGACCACATCGGGAACGGCCTTGCGCTCGAAGTCTTGCGCATCATCGGGGTCCAGAACCTCGACAAGGACTCGACCGTGAGCGTCGCGCTGCACGTCCGTAGCAACAAGCTCGGATGGAAGGACATCGTCAAGGTCGAGAACATGGAGCTCTCGCCGCGGAAGGTCAACGCGATCGCGCTGATCACCCCGACCGCGACGATCTCGATCATTCGCGACTTCAAGGTGCGCGAAAAGCGAACGGTCGACCTCCCGGACCGGATCGTCGGGGTCCTCCAGTGCCCGAATCCGAACTGCATCTCGAACCAGCCCGAACCGGTGGAGAGCGAGTTCGAGGTGACCCAGCGGCGCCCGGTCGTGCTCACGTGCGCGTACTGCGACCGACAGGTCGACGATTTCCTCCACCACCTCGCATAACGGACGACATCGGCCGTGGACCTCGGGAGCGCGACCGGTCTTGCCTTCGTGTTCCTGGTGATTGGCGGGCTCGAGCTCTTCGACCGCACGAGCTTCGCGCTCCTCGCGTTCGCGAGCCGCGCGCACGCCTTTGCGAGCTGGGCCGGCGCGGCGATCGCGTTTGTCGTGACCAGTGCCCTCGCCGTCTCGGTCGGCGCGGCCCTTCTCGCCGCGCTCGGACCCGGGCGGATCGACCTGGTCCGGATCGCGGGTGGGGCGTTCCTGATCGCGTACGCCGGGTGGGTCTATTTCCACCCGGAGGACGAGTCGTCGATCCGTCGCCGGGACGAGTTCCGTTCGGCATTCGTCGGTGCGTTCGCGACGATCCTCCTCCTCGAGCTCGGCGACGACACGATGATCTTCGAGATCGTCTTCGTCGCGAACTGGGGTTGGCTTGTCGTCTTCGTCGCCGGTTCCCTCGCCCTCATCTGCGTCGCCGCCTGGAACGTCCACCTCGGGCGCACGCTCGGCACTCGTCTATCGCCCCGGACGCTGAACCGGATCGTCGCGGGAGTGCTAGCGGCCGTGGGAGCCCTGACGATTCTGTACGGTGCCGCCCCGGGCGCGTTCCCGGCCCTGGCCCTCCCGTCGGCGTTCTAACGGTGCCGGGGGCGGTAGCGGGCCTCCGCCGAAGTCGCTCGTCTTCGCAAGCCGCTCGAGGTCGCCGACCCAGGCTCCCCAGCCGGGCGGCAGAGCGGATCGGACATCGGGAACCGCGATCCTCAGGAGAAGCTCGGTGGCTCGGTCACCCCGCCCCACCGCGAACTCGAGCAGGGCAAGCCGGACGAGCGCCTCCGCCTTAATCCGGGGGACCGTGTCCGCTGCAGGCAGGTCGACGATCGCTTGCCAGCGGTCCCGGGCCCCCTCGACCGAATCGTTGATCGCGAGGCTGCGGCCCTCGAGCAGCCAGAACTTGAGGAGAGTCGGGGAGGGGGGGATGAGGTGAAGTAACTCGGTGAGGGTCCGCGCGCGGTCCAGCGCCGCGGTCATGCCCCGGGGTGTCTCGCGGTTGAGAAGGAGCTCGACGAGCCCGAGCTGCTGGTAAATCTCGAGCATGGGGAGCTTGGCCCGCTGGAGCGTTGGGATGCTGCGCTCCCGCTCCTCCCGCGCCTTCGCGAAGTTGCCGCGCACCTCAAGAAGTCGCGCCTCGAGGTCCTCGGCCAGTGCGTCGAGCTCCCAGCGACGCGTGCGCTCGAGCAAGAGCCGGGCCGCGCGCAGGAATCTCTCCGCAAGGTCCTGCTCCTCGGGCGTCCCCTCGATTCGGGAGAGGCCGACCGCGAGCAACGCGAGCGCCTGGATGTGTTGGCCGGGAAGACGTCGGGCGAGCAGCGCGGCGCGATGCGACTCGGCCCGGGCTCGGTCGGGGAGGTTCCGCTCGTAGTGGAACTCGGCGACGAGCGCCTCGAACAGGACCTCGACCTCGGCGAGCTCGGCGTCGTGGCACCGCTCCACGAGTTCGAGGATCGTCGTGGAAAGCGACGGGCGCGGGCCGATCACCCGCATCGTAAGGAGCAGCGGCTCGACCCATTCGGCGACCGCCTCCGGGGCGACCTGGCCGTGAATCGCCCCGTCCACGCCCTCCCGGACCTCGTTCTCCGCATCGGTGAGGCGACCGCAGGCAAAGAGGGCGCGCGCATGCAGGAGTCGGAGCTCGGGAGCCAGCGGATCGCGCTGCGCGGGCGGGATCGAGGTGAGGCAACCGATCGCCTCGTCGAGGAGCTCCTCGGCCGAGTCGAACGCGAGGAGCTGGAGGCTGATCTCGGCCGCCTCGAGAAGGTAGCGGAGCGCCATCGGCCCGGGGAACCAGGCGAGATAGTGGCGGGCGACCTCAATCCGCCGGGTAAGATTCGGCTCGGGAGAGAGCGCCGAGAGCGCCTCGGCGATCTCGAGGTGCATCTCGCGCCGCTGCTTTTCGGGAATGAGATCCTCCGTCAGCGGGACCCAGGCCTGGTGGAGGAGGACCACCTTGCCCTCCTGGACCTTGAGGAGTCCGGCCCCGGCGGCCGGGAGGATCGCCTCGGCCAGCTGGGGGAACGGAAGACGCGCGACCCGCGAGAGAACGACCTCTCCGACCGTTCCCCCGAGCAGGGCGACGTACCCCACCATCCGCTGGGAGAGAGAGGGAAGGTCGTCGAAGACCCCCTTCAACCGGTGGGCTTCCCGGGGGTCCGGAAGACTGTGCGGGATTCGGATCCAGTCCACGTCCCCTCGTCCCAGAAACCCGTCCTCCCACGCCGCGAAACCCGCCACCGAAGTGTCGAGGACGATCGCGATCAGGAGCGGACGGAACCGGGCGCGACGGGCGAGCGTGACAATGAACTCGCGACTTTCGGTGTCGAAGAGCGCCCCGTCGTCGATCAGGATCGCGACCGGGTGGGCCTGCGGCCCGACGAATTCCGGCTGGAGCTCGAGCCAGAAGGCGTCAGGGTCCCCTTCGTTGGCGGACCGGCCCCGAACCGGCTGTCCGAGGAAGGTGGTCCTCGGCCGATCGCCTCGGCTCCGGCGGCCTTGCGGCATCCGTCCGGAAAGGAATGGGACCGGGGAGATCGGTGCGAGGGCTTCCGAAACGCCGTTACCTGTTTCTGTCCCATTGGCGGCGATGAGCCCCGCATTGCCCGCACTCTCCGAGCGCAGACCGTCCAGCGATCCGTAGGGAATCGAGCGGGAGCGGTAGCTGCCCCGCAGACGGATGATCCGGGCCCTCCGGTCCTTCAGTAGGCCCTCGAGCTCATCGAGGAGGCGGCTCTTACCGCTGGTCGGAGGGCCCGCCACAACCAGCGTGCGACCCGAGTTCTCCGCGAGGCCCTGGAGCGAGCGGAGAACCGGTGTGGGCAGACCCGGCACCCGGAACCTCTGTCGAACCATGTCCGCTTTAGGGATTTAATCTCATCTTCACCGCTCGGATTCAGGCGGTCCGGCTCGCGAGCGTTTATGAGGCAACCACGGTTGCGCGACCCGTGCCCGCCCCACTCCAGAACCGCCGCCGAGGATTCCTGCGGAAGACGATCCAGCCCGTGGATGTCACCCGGGTAAAGGGCCTCGGGGACCTGCTCGAACAGTACCAGACCAGCTCGATCCAGGCACGGAACCTCGGTCGCTGCCTCGAGGTCTGGGAAAACGCCCTCACCGATCCGAAACGCCCCACGATCCTGATCGGGTTGTCGGGGCCGCTGATCGCGGCCGGTCTGCGTCGGGTGCTGAGGGACCTCGTAAAGTGGGGCCTGGTCGACGTGGTCGTCTCGACGGGGGCGATCTACTATCAGGACCTCTACCAAACGATCGGGGGCCGCCACTGGATGGGAACTCCGCTCGCGAACGACGTGGAGTTGAGGGATGCCTACCTCGACCGGATATACGACACGTACGTGGACGAGCTCAAATTCGAGGAGACCGACCGGGCGATCGGCCGCATCACGGAGGAATTCCCCCGTAGACCAGCCTCTTCGCGCGAGTACCTGGGATTCCTTGGCGCCCGCTTCCAGGACCCGGAATCGTTCCTGTCAGTGGCCGCGAACCGCGGCGTCCCGACGTTCTCCCCGGCCCTGATCGACAGTTCGATCGGGATCGGTCTCACCCTCTACTACCAAGCGAACCGGAACCGGAAGGATCGATTCATCCTGGATGCCGTTCGGGACAACTACGAGCTCGTGCAGATCCTGTCCGGTTCGCCCCGGACCGCGGTCGTCTACATCGGGGGCGGTACGCCGAAGAACTGGATCAACGACGGGATTGTGATGGCGAACTACGCGTTTGGCCGTGAAGGGGAAGGTCACTACTACGCCCTCCAGCTGACGACCGACGTCCCCCATTGGGGCGGCCTTTCAGGCAGCACGCTCGACGAGGCCCAGTCCTGGGGCAAGATCTCGCGGACCGCGACCCGGGCGATGGCGTTCGTCGAAGCTTCCGTCGGTCTACCGATCCTCGTCGGCGCCCTCTGGCAGCGCCGGGCTCGTTGGAAGAACCGGCCCCGGCTTCGTTTTGATTGGAACGAGGACCAGGTGAAGATTCGTCACGCAAGGCCGTGAACATGCCGCGGCCTTGGTCCTCTTAGTCCCTGCCGGCCGCGCGCGAGCAGGAGCTCGAAGTCTCCGTCGAGGTAATGAAAATCGATAGGTATTCATGGGAGGAAGGCTCTCTAGGTCGATTGCGCTCTTGCGGTGGAACGCACGAGCCCCGGGGAACGAGAGGCAATCGCCGGCCGCGGGTCCCGCTCAATCCCTGCGCGAATGACCGCGGCCCTTGAGCAGAATTGCATTCGTGTTACAATCGAGCGTTTGACCCGTCTTTTTCACCGAAAGAACGAGGAACTCGTAGCCCCAAGCTCCATCCACAGAAAACTGCTTCTTATCCGCATCCACGCGCATCTATGAGCGTGATATAACCGGGCGATTCATTTGAATGGAAATCGGCTGAATTAAATACCGCGTACCGCGCGATGCGGAGCGGAGGTGTAGACCCGGATGTACCTTCCCGCCTTGCCCCCGGCTGCGTCCTCAGATCTGTAGTGCGTGGTGAAGAGGATTCAGGGCCTAGTTCCCTGATTCCTCAATCGGCACTACAGAAGTGGGCTCAGACTTCGCACGCGACTCTTCGTCAGGAGTCAGGCCGCGGACGAGCTCGCCCAAGTTAGAGACGAGTGCGTCTCGCAGCCATGCCATTTCGAGCTTATTTGCTACCGCCAGTGCCGCTTGGTAATGTTCCAGTGCCTGAACTCGATCCTTCCTGAACGCGTAGACTTCAGCGAGGTATCCGTGAGCCAAAGCCAATGAGTCAGTGAGAGGGATCCTGCTCAGTACCTCGACGCTCATGTTTCCATGTGTTATCGCATCGTCGGTCAGCTCGATAGTTCCGTCGCGATCCGCTTGTCGGAATTCCGTGGTGCACAATAGCCCCAATGTGTGCCCCAGGACCAAGTCGTTGCCCAGCCGTTCGGCAATTGAAGTCGCTTGCTTCGCGTAGTTGATGGCCTCAGGGAGACGGCCCTCAGTAACCGAGATTGCTGCAAGTCCGCTCAAGGCGTGCGCGAGCTGGTTTACGTAGCCCAGGGCTTCGGCATCCGACCGAATCAACCTCAAGTCCGCCTCCGCAAGCTCATCCTGGCCCAGCCGAACGTACGCACGGGCCCTGACCAGCAGGAGGTTGAAGACTACGTCCAGCCGATTGGCCTGCCGGGCTTCGGGCAATGCAGCCGCGACCAGCCTCAGTGCCACCTCGGGGCCGGTTTGTCTTTCCTCTAATCTAGACCAGGCCGCAATGCTCTCGAGTGCGAGATCCGTATTCCGGGACTTACGTGCAGATTCGAAGGCGAATTCGTATTTCTCCTGAGCCAACTTGTTGTCACCCTCCGCCTCAGCGAGACGCCCCTCCGTGAGAGCAAAGAAGGCATGGAGTCGCCGCGAGATTGCGCCGACCTCTCGCGCGGCGGAGAAGTCTTTCCGGGCCTGGTCGTTGTCTCGAAGTCGAAGCTGAAGTTCGACGATAGCCAACAGATTCTCGCACTCCGCGCGTGGGTCCTCGCTTGAATCAGCCACGGCCCGGCGAAGCGACACGATGGAGTCGGAATAGTCCGAATGCGCTCTTAGAAGGCTCGCCTCTGCCTGAAACGCCTTCACTCTCGCCGAACCCCGGGGCAGTACGGTCGACAGGTGGCGTAGCGAGTTACGGAGGGTCTCCGAATACCCAAGGCGGAGAATCGCCCTCTCTTGCTTCGCAAGGAGTTGCGCCGCTTCCTTCCACGCCTGTCCTTCAACCAAGTGCAGAAACCGCTCCCGGACGGCCTCGGGTCGTCGAGTTCGCGAATAGAACTTTGCCAACCTTAGGTGGGCGGCTCGTTCGTCCCCTGACGTCACCCGGGCCAGCAAGGCGTTCCGAACGACCTGAAGGACCTCCACCCTGCCTTGGAGCGTCCGGTGAAGAATGCCCGTTCGGACCAGCTCCGCTAGACGAGTCGCGGAAAGGCCTTCTGAGTCCACGACGTACGTGGCTGGGAGTGGCTCGTTAGCCAGAGCGATTGGTAGAATCGAATTCAATTCATCCTGTGGGAGCCGCCGAACAACGGCTGCAGGAAGTGAAGCAGGATCGGTCTCAATTCCCGGGTTCGATACAGCGAGTTTGAGCAAAAGCGGAGAACCAAGCGTAGATTGGAACACGGCTTCGAACCGGTCAGAAAGGCCCCCACCGCGGTCAGTCAGCTCGTGCGCTGCCGCTCGGTCGAGGCCCCCGATGGTCAACCGTCGGGTTGGGATACCACGTGGCTCGAAGAATGGTGTATCTTGGCCAATGAAGTAGAACTGGTGATCCCGCTGTGTGACCAGACTCTCAGTCAGCTCGCGGAGGAAGTTCTTCATATCGGGACCAGCCATCTGCATGTCATCCACGACGATCGCCAGACTTCGACTCGCGACCGCACGCCGAATCAAGTCGGCCGCTTCCCGAGCAACGGGCGAGCGAGGGAGCTGTGAGTAGTAGGCCAGTTGTTGAGCGCCGATCGCGGCGAATGCGTGGGAAAGTGCAGAGATGAATTGGCGCGGCGATGTCGATGGTCGCATCGTAAACCAGAAAGGAACGCGGCCTTGCTTGAGCCGGCGAAGATGCCGTGCCATCAGGGCCGTCTTCCCCATACCGGGGCCCCCGTCCATGAAGACGATGGACCCACCCTGGGAGGAGAAAGCGTTCAATTCTGCTAGCTCCTCCTTCCGACCCAGGAAGGGGTGTGGCGGAGGGGGCATCTCTCCCGACAGGAGAGGCACTTCCTTTGTCTCACGCCGTAGTTTCTGGCGACCGGACTCGGTAATTCGGTACGTGAGTTGCTTTCTCAGGCCATCACGGACAGGAGCTCTGCGTACGGTCAGCGAGCCACTCCTTACAAGATCGTGCAAAGGGCGGGACATCGAGCAAGGGTGGTACCCTAGTACTTTCGCAAGTTCCCGCTGGCTCACACCTAGCGGGGCATC
>JASHQX010000114.1 GCA_030038895.1 Thermoplasmata archaeon | reverse complement strand
GATGGATCGTCCCCGGATCCGGCAGGTCACGCCATCCGGAATGGGGTTGACTCTGCCGAAGCAGCTAAACTGAGTGGACCCTGCCGCCCTCAGGGGCCCATAGCTTAGATTCTCCCTGTTTTTCCTCTTCAATATCGCCGCCGAGACTTTGCGAGGCCGGAAGGATGTGCCGCAGCGCCCTCCGGAAATCGGTTTCCGTTACGGTAGAAATGCGCCGGATGCTCAGGTCGCGCCGGATATCCGTGGCTTGGCCGAAGGACGTACCGGAACGAACGATTCATAGGTTCGCAGTGGGTGTCTTAGATAGTGGTTCCCGAAGTCTGCTCCAACTGCGGCGCATCCCTGCAGCCGGGTGCGCGATTCTGTAGTTATTGCGAGACTCCGGTGCCGACAGTTCAAAGCCCCCTGTTCCCAACGACCCCGGTACTATCTCCGCCCGAGCCTTCGCCCACTCCGGCGCGGCCCAAGAGACTCAGAAAGGTGCTCTGGTTGGTCGGTGTAATTGCCGTGGTCATTGTTGTCATTCTCGTTGCGCTCGCGACGGTACCCGTCGGACAGCAAGCGACTTTTCAGACACAGATACTCACCCCGGGGAAGAGTCTCTTCGAATGTAGTGGCGCGACGGGACCGAGCCGAACTTTCCCCGCAGAAAAGACGATCTACGTCGCTTGGACGACGACCCCCGCCGAGAGTGTCACTGTGACGGTCACCGTGGTCCAAAATGCGAGCGTCGTTTTCTCTGGGAACGGCACTTCGGGAAACGGAACCCTCGATTCACTTGGCGAAGAGATCCAGTTCGAGACGGGTAATTGCGGAATTCAAGCCACGACGGTTTCGCTATCGGTGTACTACTTTTTCGTCGCTCCTATTCTCTGAAGTGTGGGAGAAGAGGAAGGGCCCCGGTTTCCCGGGGCCCAAAGGGGTTGACTCACTCTTGGGGGAGGAACCTGAGCGTGCGCGTCCGGCGAGGATGGCGTACGGGCGGTCGATTCCGGAAGGGGTCGACTGCCCGGAAGGGGCTATATTCGGGCGGATTTCCTGACGGCGGGGCCCATAGCTTAGTTTGGCTGGAGCACCCGGCTGATAACCGGGAGGTCGCCGGTTCAAATCCGGCTGGGCCCACTTACGTCAGAGAGTCGGCGCTGCTCCGGGCCTTGGTCCGGCCCGAATTAGGCCAGCGTCGGGCAACCGCAATCGCAACGTCTTCGGCAACTTACAAATAGACTCAACCCGTGGATGGCAGGGGCAGCGGTCGGAGCTTCCCGGGGAGGCAGACGTATGCGGGTGTGGACCGGAAGACACAATGGGGCGGTACGACGGGTCATCCGGGCGAGCCGAATCGTGTCGATCGTCGCGGTGCTACTCGCAACAGCCTTCGGTGCCGTTCACGCTTCCATGAGTACGAGTCCGTACCATTCGATGGGGAAGATGACCCCCGCGATCGGGTGTGTCGGTGTCTGCGCGGTCGCGAAGATACCTCACCCCGTCGGTGTGGCCGCCACCTCGACCGAACTGTTGGTCACCGAATACGGCAACAATTCTAGCGTCTATCTGATCCACCCCGACGGAAGCAACTCGACGTTTGCCGTCGTGCCCACTATGGACCCGAACACGAACATCACTAGTATCGCCATCTCCCCCGGGCTGGGCGGCTTCCCCCTGAACGAGGTGTACGTTGGTCAGGGCAACTACATCTTCCAGATCAGTCCCAACGGAAAGTCGGTGAGCCTGTTTGCCACCCTCAGCTTCGAGGAAGCCAACACTAGCTTCCCCACGGAGATCACGTTCGATACCGTGGGATCGTTCGGCTACAACATGGTTGTCTCGTCCGGCGAGGGTGGCGAACTGTACAACATCACCGCCAACGGCACGATCGTCGACAATTACCCGTTCAACGGCCTCGACGAGCCAGTTTTCGGATTGACAGTATCTCCACTCTCGTTCGGCCAGGGCGGCAACCTTCTTGCCACGCTCGGAGGGCCCTACGGTTACATCGCCAGCGTACCTCCACAAGAGTGGGCCGAGTACGGCTTTCTCGGAAATTGGACCGGTTCCACCAGCATCACGACCGTCCCCTCGGGCCTGTGTACCTGGGACGACACGTCCGACTCGTACTTCATCGCGGACAATAGTTCTAGCGAGATCGAAGAGGTCCCGCCGAGCATCGCGGATCTTCCGAACCAGGTTCTCGTGACGAGCGCAAACACATCAGTGTATTCCGCGGTGGCCCCCGTGGGGATCGGGAATCTCAGTTCGAGCGGGGGGCCGGCCGACCTCCTCTATCCTTCGACCGACAACATCTGGGCGTCGACATGGGTCAGCTGCCGGGATTGGGAACGGCAGGTGACCATCACGAACGGCAACTGGTACCCTTACGAGATGGCGTACGACCCCGAGGATTACGACATGTACGTGACCGACAACGAGAGCGACAAGGTCTACTTCTTCGACAGTGCGAGCCAGGTGATCGGCAACGCCACGGTGGGAACCAACTCCACGGGCGTGGTCTACGACCCGGCCAACCAGGAGATGCTCGTGGCGAACTCCGCGTCCAATAATGTCTCGATCTTCAACGCGGGGACGAACACGGTGACCGGATCGATCGGCGTCGGCCTCGATCCGCAGGGCTTGGCCTACGATCCTCACAACCATTACGTGTACGTCGCGGACAATGGGAGCAACGCTCTCAGCGTGATAGCTCCCGACAACGAGGTCGTGCTCACCATCCCGACGAATCCCGAGCCATTCGGCATCACGTACGACAAGCGGGACGCCGACCTGTACACCGCGAACTACGGTGGAACCGTGTCCGTCATCAACGGCACGGCCATGATCGCATCGTACAAAGTCAACGGTGCCGCGACGGGCATCGTCCGCGATCCCCGACATGGCGATGGTGTGTTCGTGACGATCTCCAGCGGATCGCAGGTAGGCCGTATCAAGGACGGTCTAGTATCGTACATTTCAGTGGGCGAGGGGCCGTTCGGGATCGCCTTCGATCCTCAGGACGGATTGCTGTACGTCTCGAACCACATCTCGGGGACTTTGAGCATTCTCCGGGGCACGGTGCTGATCGAAACCGTGCAGATCAGCGAACCGAACGGGCCCTGGGGGGTGGCCTACGATCCCGCCAACGGCCTCATCTACATCGCCGGCGACATCGTGGGGGACCCTCGAACGATCGGCGGGGGCGGCGGTTAGCTAGCTCCGCAGGGACGGCTTACGAAAATGCCCAGCAGTGGTGCCGGACCGTATTGCCTGTGATCCGGCCGAGCGCCACGGCGTGGTCGAGCACCACATGGGCAAAGAATCGCCCATGTTCGTCGCTCCCCGGAGGATCGGGCAGGAAGTAGAAGCCGTCCCGCTTCAGCTCCTCCCAGAACAGCTCCGGTGTCATCGGATAATCCGGGGTGAAATCTCGAGCGCATCGAACCTCACGGTCCAAAGCGCGGCCGGTCGGATCGCTCGACTCCTGATGAAGCAACTGCGTCGGGGCGCTCCAGCCGGTCGACCCTATAAATTCCCCGGCTGGCTCGCCCCCGAACGGGCAAGCGGCCGCGGACGCGGGGCTCGCGGGCCGCGTGTGCTACACGTTCGTGATCTTCAATTGCGCCTCGTCCATGAACACGATTGGGAACTCCATCACTCCCTCGTCGTCCGGGAACTCGTATCCCTCGGTATCCTTTCCCTCCTTCATCGCGGAGATCGAGGTGACCCTTGGTCCTCGTGAACATCGGCGCCGTCATCGTGGGCGTGGGACGGCTCCTTCTGCGGGAACCCCGGGCACGCGAGCATCGGCTGACCCGACATGACTAGTTCGAACGTATCTCGGTCCACGTGAACTGGGCCTCGATCGCACTCTACATCGTGGGCGTAGTCGTCACGGTCCTCGTCGTCTTTTCGTACTTCAAGGGCGGGCTCGTGATCGCCCCCCCGGTCTCGGACCAGGCGAAGCTGTTCGGCTACTCCATCCTCTTTTTGCTCGTCGGCGTGATCCTCGGAGGCGTCCGGGACATGTTCCACGCCTGGGCGTTTGCCGACCGGCCCCCACACCCGCCGGCCGCGCCAGCGCGGCCGATGTAGCCGTCCTGTTGGGGTCGATTTCGGCACGCTCCTCCCGAACCTCCTTCTCGTAGGACGATCCGGCGTGAATCGGGTCCCCGGCCCATGGGTTATTTCCTCCAAATCCCATCCGGGTCCATGTTCGGGGGGCAGCGCCGGCTCGCCGCGATCATGTTTACCGACATGGTCGGCTTCTCGGCCTTGACCCAGCGAAGCGAACGGACCGCGCTCGCCCTTCTCGAAGAGCACCGCGGTATATTGCGACCGGTATTCGCGGCCCACCGCGGCCGGGAAGTGAAGACGGTCGGCGACGGTTTCCTGATCGAGTTCGACAGCGCGCTCGAGGCCACCGAGTGCGCGGTCGATATCCAGCACAACCTCTTCGAACGGAATCGACGTCCGGAAATCGAGCGAATCGAGGTGCGCATCGGGATCCACGTCGGCGACGTGGTCCATTCCGAGAACGATGTCTACGGAGACGCCGTCAATATTGCCTCGCGGATTGAGCCTCTGGCGGAGGCGGGAGGGGTATCCATCACCGGCCCCGTGTTCGAGCAGGTCCGGAACAAGCTCCCGTACGGCTGGACCCCGATTGAGCGCGCGTTCCTGAAAAACATCGAGTTTCCGGTCAGCGTCTATCGCATCGAACTACCGTGGCAGGCTCCTCGGACCGGTCGCCTCACCCCGTTCGTCGATCGGTCGGCCGAGCTCGAAGTGCTCGAGCACAAGCTCACGTCGGCCGCCCATGGCGAAGGCACGATCATCGCCCTCTCGGGAGAAGCAGGGATAGGAAAAACCCGCCTTATGGAGGAGCTGGCGAGCCGAGCCGAGATGCGAGGGTTCCGATCGCTCCGCGGAACAGGATCCCGGGCCGAGGTCGCAACGCCTTATGCGCACTGGAGCCAGCTCGTTCGAGAGTTCGCTCGGGATGCCCCGAACCCGCTCCTCTACAAGGTCTGCGCGAACTGCTCGCGAGAGATCGTGCAGCTGGTCCCTGAGCTGACCGAACGACTTGGCCCGGGGCCCTCGGGGCCTCAGTTGAGCCCGGACCAGGCACAGCTGAGATTCTACGAAGGAATTGGTGAATTCTTCGGGAACGTCGGGAAGGAGTCCCCCCTCGTCCTGCTCCTGGACGATCTCCAGTGGGCGGACAGCGCGTCGCTCCGGTTCCTCGAGTTCTTCGGGCGTAAGATCGCGAGCGATCGGATCCTCGTGGTCGTCGCCTTTCGGGAGCCCGAATCGCAGGAGAACTCCGTCCTTCGGGAGGTGCTCGACAACCTCGGGCACGTCCACCAGTTGATCCATCGGCCGCTGAAGCGATTCGACGTGGATGGAACGTCGCAGATGATGGCCCATATTCTCGGATCGGACCCGTCCTCGCCGACCACCGAGCTTACGAAGACGGTCTTCGAAAAGACGGGAGGCAACCCGTTCTTTCTCGAATCCGTGGCGCAGTCCCTGGTTGAGGAGGGCTCGCTGGTTTGGACGGACCGAGGGTGGGTACCGAAGCCGGGGGTCGAGATCCGTCTGCCTCCCGGGATCCACTCGCTCATCCATCAGCGGATGAAGCATCTCGATGACGGGACCGTGACCACCCTGCGGATCGCGTCGGTCCTAGGCCCCCAGTTTTCGTTCGGGACGCTCGCACGAATGGCGGAAGTTCCGGAGGAAGAACTGCTCCAGCAGCTCGAACGGGGCCTTCAGTCGCATCTCCTCGAAGAGCGTTCACCGAGTTCGGGGAGCGCACTCTACGCGTTCTCGGACCAACAAATCCGGGACACCCTCTATCACGAGCTCAGTCTCGTACGACGCGGTCGCCTCCACCTCAAGGCGGGCGAGATCCTCGCAGACCGCGGAGGTGTCTCCGATCGTCCCACCGCCGGGGACCTCGCCCACCATTTTCTCCTGGGGAACGATCCCGAGCGGGCCCTCACCTACACCATCAAGGCGGCCGAGGAGGCCTCCCGCTTCTATGCTCGCGAGGAGGCGTTACGGCACTACGCGATCGCCCACGACCTCCTCGAGTCGAATCCTCAGGACCCGAGGTACTGGCAGGTCCAGGAGAAGATTGCCGAGCAGCTGAATCTGCTCGGTAAGCCGGAGGAAGCCCTCGGGCTCCGCCGGCGCGTGGCGGAGGAGTACGAGCGGCTCGGCATGACCCGGGCGGCCGGCAACATCCATCGGCTCATCGCGCGCGAATTCTCCGTGCACAACGAACCCGTTCGAGCGATGGAACATTGGGAGCGGGCGCGCCGTTTGCTCGAGAGCGGACCCGAGAGCGTCGAACTCGCGCGTCTCTACGACACGATGGGCGGGTTTCTCTACGAAGCCGGGAAGTCGGGCGAAGCCGTCGAGATGTGCGAGAAGGCCTTACGGATCGCCGAGAATGTGAACGATTGGCAGGTCAAGGCCACCTCCCGGATGATTCTGGCGGCCCTCCTTCCTCTCGAGGGTCGGGTCCGCGTCTTCGACTATCTGGACTCGGCCCTGTCCGCGGCGAACGAGCTCGAGGATCGCCGCTCGGTCCCGAACATCGAGATGCTCCAGGCCACGGCGCTCCTGCACATTCGCGGCGACGGCCGGGGAGCGTTGCGCAAGCTCGAGGACGCGCTCGACTCCGCGCGTCGGAACCACGATCTCCTCTCCGAGATGTTCATCAAGGGCAACCTGATCGCCTACACCCATTTCCGGATTGGAGATACCGAACGGGCCGCGCACGTCGCCGAGGAGTATCGTTCCTACGCGGGGGATGACCCTCGACGAGCGAGCGCGACGGCCAATATCGTTCTCGCCGATGTCGCTCTCACCCAAGGAGAGACCGACAAGGCCGAGAAGCTCCTGTGGGAGTCCGAGCGCCTGTTGGAAGAGGGCGGGGATTGGGTCGAGCGCGCCCACCTCGAGATCGCCCTCGCGCGGTGCGCCCTGCGTCGCAGGCGAGCCCACTCCAGCATCGAGCATCTCGAACGAGCATTCGAACTGAGCCGGCAGGCCGGACCACCCGCCCTCAACGCGCTCTTTCATTTCGAAGCGGGCTCGCTGCTCGTCGAATCACTCCTGAAAACGGGCGAGATCGAGCGCGCGGGAGTCGTGCGCACGCAGCTCGAAGGATCCAGCGCGCTCTTCGAGGAGGATCTCGGCCGTGCATTCCAACTACGCGGGGACGCCGCGTGGGCCCTCCACCGCCATGAGCACGATCTGGCCATCCGGAGTCTCGAACGGACGGTAGAGATCTGGCGGAAGTTGGGTTGGGGGTACGAGCTCGCTCGGGCACGATCGGCGCTCGCCCAGGCGTTCGACCAAGCGAATCAGCCGTCCCGCGCGGGTCCTCTGATGGACCAGGCCCTCGAATTCTTCGGAATGGTCGGGGCCAAGGCCGACCTCGAGGAACTCGTCGGAAGGAGGACGAGCCCTCCCGCGGAGCCAAGCCGATCACCCGAGGGGTGAACGGGGGGACAACGATCCAAGGGCGTCAGCCTCCCTGCGACTCCTGAGGAGATCAGGGCCCGCCGAACTCGCCTCGGGCACGTAAGGGGCCCGAGACGGCTGGGAGAGGAAGTCGGACTTGCCCTTCCCCCTCAGCGGCCACGTCCTACGGCGCAGCTGAGCTCGAATCGCCTACCTGGCGAATCCGACCCACTACCAACTCCTCCGTATCACGCGGGTCCTTGGCCACACGGCCATCAACCAGACCCAGTGGTACATCGGGTTCGAGTACCTCGAGATGGACGTCGGCCTCGCGCGCTTCTACGAGCACATGAGGGAGTTCGCCCTGCCCGCTGGAGCCTGAGTCATGGCCAGCTCTCTGACGCACCGGCTCATAACCGGGAGGTCGCCGGTTCAAATCCGGCGGGGCCCATTCTACCTCAGTAAGCCCGCTCATAATTGTACCCCCACTTGAAACGAGAGAGCCGAAACGGGCGGCGTGACCGGCATCCCTCGCGTCGCGCGGCAGAAGACATCGGATCGTCCCTTTATCTCTCCTCGACGAGGGTTTAACATAGGGGGACTCCAATTCGGGCTACCGCGGTCCCGAGGGAGGTGGACGACCGCGACGCGAAAGAGAGGTGGGAGAATGGGATTGAAGGGAATTTCGCTGACGGCGATGTGCCTTGCGGTAATGATCTCTTTTCTGCTGATGACAGCTCAGGGTGCGGTGGCATCGACGGTTGCTCCGGCGGGCCACTCGAACCATCCGAAGAAGTCGAACGAACTGAGCGTCTTGGTTGCGAGAGGAGGCACTCCCGTTCCCGGCGTGACGGCAATGCCGAAGATCAAGTACCTGTGCAGTATGCCTCCCGGGGAAAACCCGGGAGGGGTCTACCCGATTAAGAAATACTTCGCATTTGTCGAGGAGTGGAACGATGGCCAGCTTTGGAATTGCGAGAACGGCTACGGCGATTATAACGGATATGCGCCTTACCCGTCAACCGGTTACTACGGCCTCGCGGGAGTCAACGTCTCGGGCGAGCTGGACCTGATCCTCATCTCGTACTACGGAGTCGGATGGTACCTCATCGGGGACCATTTGCCCGGGACGGGCTTCACCTTGCCGTCGTCCTTCTGCGCGAGCGAGCCGGCGGGCTACTGCAACCCCGACGGGCTCGTAGTCGAGTCGAACCTCTCGTTCACATACGTCGACGCCGTCAATCAACAAATGGTGACCTGCACCGCGTACGCGGCCTCGTGTTCCGTCGATGCCGCGAGTTCCGCCTTCGCCGGTTACCAGCCCGTTAACATCGCGCAATCCGGGTCGACATTGGCCGTCTCCGACAACAGCTGCGCGGGCGTAGTCTGGGAGGGTTCGACCTCGAGCATGACCGTGGTCGCATCGATTGGAGACGCCCTTCAGGGCATCACGTTCCACCACAAGCAGCTCTACGTAGCGGACGATGGCACCTGCACGAACACAATAGCCCACATTATCGATCTGACTACGGGACGCTCGCTGCGAACGCCGCTGACGGCCCCCGATGAGATCATCGGCCTCGACTGGGAGCTTCAGTTCAGCGCTTTTGATGCCAATGTAGTGTACTCCGAGTAGCGTCGGGTGACCACGAGAAGAAGGGCGCTGATAGCACCTACGGCGAAGACCCCGAAGGCCATGATTAACCCCTTCCCTTCGTTGCACTTTTTGTGCACGTCGTGGGTGGGGACCGGAGAGGATGTTGGGCCGGTCTCTCTGGCTGCCCCTTCGATAGCATCTAACCAAGCATCGACGCCCAAAGTCAACTCCAGACTAAGCTGCGGGGCGCAAGAAACCAACGCCCATCGAGCGTTCCTTTGGCTATGGCCCAATATTCTTCTATTGCAGCGATACTCAGGAAGAAGTAATCTCGGAATCCGATCACCCTCGGACTTCAGGAGCTTAATCGGGAGGCCGCCGGTTCAGATCCGGCTGGGCCCACGCGCGCGAGTCCCTCGCTCAGGATTCGATATTGAGAGTTTTCATCCGAAGCCTGCTTAGCGAACTTGATCGGTATGGTCTCGGCAGCGCCCTGCACCTCAAACGTCCCAGAAGCGTCGAGGTAGTGCGGCCGACCTGGGACGGCGAGATAGGTGTACGAGCCGTTCTCGAGATAGAACGAGAGCTTGCGGCTCGTCGAGTTCAGCGTCAGGCCGTTGGTCGTACCATTCCACAGCGTTTTCGAGGGGAGACCGGACTCCCGGAACGTTACATGATAGAAGCTCAGTGGAATCTCGACAGCGGAACCTTCTACCGAAAACGACGCCGAGTTCGCGCCACTCACCGGCGACCGCACGGTGTAAGTGTAGGTCCCGTTCACTTCGGAGAACTGGACGATCGAACCCGTCGACGAGAGGGTGTCCGCGCCGATGCTCACGTTCCACGACGTTTTGGACGGGAGGCCCGTTTCTCTGAAGGTGACGGTGTACGTTGTGGCGGGGCCGGTCACCGCCGAGGCGATCCCGGTACTTGTCCCATGGTAGTGGAGGTTCCACGCTTCGACTGAGAAGTAGTATCGGGTGGCCGGGTCTAGACCTACGATCGTGAACGAATCGTTCGACGGTCCGAGCGATGTGTAGTGGGTGTAGGTCGGGCTCATTCCCCATGCCACAGTGTAGTTGATCCGTCCGGCCGTGGGAATGGCCGACCAGTTCAGTTGGATCGAGGAGACCGTGACGTGGGCCGAGACGATCTCCGTCGGGGGCGGAGGGGTCGGGTCCGCCACCGGGGCCGTCGCCCCCTCTGGGAACTCAGACCGATCGAGCTGCCACATCCACCAGATCGTCCCGGGCGCGGCACCCTCCCCCCCGTTGATGGTACATGCGCCGTGGAAATTCTTCGCGCAGTCATACGAGTCCGGGGCGATGAGGTACGAGGCATTGTAGAACTGACCCTCTTGCGACCACTGTACCCAGGAGAAGACCGGAACGCCGACCTCCATTCCGTTCGGCATGTAGGGGCTGACATTCGTCGAGTAGAATCCGACGTGGCCCGGGGTCAAGCTGATGAGCCATGAGTCGTTCGCGAAACCGGCGTAGTTCCCTCCCACCATCGGCCCCGACGCCACGAGCTCCGAGCGGTCCGACGCGGAGACCGGTCCGATAGCAAAGGCCGGCGGTGGTCCCTTGGGATATCGGTTCGTGACCTGAAGCAGGGTCGTCAACGCCCCGGTCGAGTTCATCGCGTACGTCAGTCCGGACCATTCCGCCTGGACGGAGAGTTCACGCGACGTTACGTTGAACGCGATACCGTTGACACCTTCGACTGGGATGCCCGAACCCCACGTCGCGTTGAATGTCTTGGTCAGGCTAAGGTCGGAAGGTCCCGATAGCTGCCACTCCTCGATACCGTCGCTCGAGCTACCGCCCGCTTCGACGTCAATGTACCCGTTCAGGTACGGCTCCCAATAGACATTGTTCGCTTCGAAGTAGTCGAACTTACCGACATACTGCTGGTTCTCGCTCCAGAGCGGGTGGTCGATCACGCTGCCGTTGGCCAATATGAGGGTCAGTTGGGAGTCATTCCCATCCCAGCCGATCAGCTGGACCTGGCCGTTCGCTTTGACGTCGGCTGTATTCACGCCAGTGAAATTGTACTCGAAGAGCCGATCGGTCGTCACGTTGACCGCTTCGACGGTAACCGTTGTCGAGGTCTTCGACAGGGTCCCCCAGCCGTAGATGTACGAGCCATCCTGGGTGATGAAGAGTTGATTCGGGATCATTGCGTAGTTGGAAAACCCCTGGTAGAGGGGGGTCCAAGCCGTGAGATTGTAGAGCGTTCGGTTGACGAACGAGTAGAACGCAAGCGAGTTCGCGTTCGTCAGATAGTAAGCACCGCTCTGGGTCCAGGATAAGACGGGGTTCTGGCAACCGGGTCCATTGCCGTCGAAATTGTCCACGAACGCCGAATCGCAGACGTATTCGGGGAGAATGATGGTAGTGTTGCCGTAAGCCACTTCGGGGTACACCGTCAGATTGACCACCACGTTACCGGTCAGCGAGACGTTCTCGACGGTGCCCCCAAAACCCGCGGGATAACCTGGCCCGGTGATCGAGGGATCCGGGCGCGCCGCGATGTAGTAGTTCCTTCCCGCCGTCAGATTCATCGAGTATTCTCCCGCAGATCCCGTTGCCGTCGAATTGGACACCGGGCACGAGCTCGGAGAGGGTGGCGACGCCGAACACGTCGTGTTGTAAGCCATCACGTCGACGCCGGCCAGGACCGGGGCGACCCCATAGCCGTCAAGATTGCCCATCACGGATCCGAACACGGTTGCAATGGAAGACCCGGAGTCAAATCGATAAGCTTCCATCGGAGCCGGACGACGAGCCAACAGCGGGTGACCCGGCACCGGCGTTAGGTGGGCGACCATGGGAGATCCGAGACCACTCGCGTCTGGAGATCTACGGATCGGTTGGTCCTCGAGGCCACTAGTCGAACGTACCGACACGGTCCAACCCGTAGTCGGTGTCGCTCGAGCGCCGTTTGACCCCGATGGCAACGCGGTCCAGATGAGAAGGATTGTTACCCCGACTACGAGGGCGCGAAGTACCGAGCTTCGGATTTGCCGGGCCGACACGATTCCTGGACCCGGATGCTGGACTTGGAAAGGAGTCTTTTAAGCTGCCGATTTCGCTACCGGCCAATCGCATTCGGACCCTGTGTGTTAGATTGTTCGGAACCTGACGATCTTGCGGTCATTTCTTAAATGTCGGAGTCCGGAGCACTACCGCTGAACGGTCGAGAACCGACGGCACGCTCTCTTTCCTGACACAGACCGAGGCGAACCTCATACAACTTGGTCCGCCCGATTGGGTCGGTGAGGAATGCTCCTCCTTAATCTCCTGTAGGGGGGAATTCGCACTCGACCCGGGTTCACCCTACTCCCTCGGGTCACTCCGTCGCCTCAACCCTCGAGAAAGTGAGCTACGTCGGTGCCACAGATTGCCCGCGCACGATGTTAACCGGTGGCCGAATCTTCGTCGGCCTTCAGATGTCCATGTACGGGTCGGACCTTCTCGCGCCAGGCCGGACCGCAATCGGAGCGGGGTGCAGCGAGCCGCGGGCCCTCAGGGCTGGTGTCGAAAGGTCCCCTACGATGTCGCATCTGGTAACGATCCCGACAAGGCGCTGATAGGTGTCCAGCACCGGAAGTCGGCTCACTCCCTTCATCTTCATCAGATGGGCCGCCTCGATGAGGGACGTTTCGGGCCCCACCGATACCACGGGATGGGACATCACGTCTTTCACCCGAGTGTTCCGAAGTCGGCGCCGGCAGACCGCGAGAACGTTCTCTCCCCTCGTCGGCGCGGACTCCAGGAGAACGTCCAGGAGGCCGCGGGGGTGTCCTACCCCGGTGGCCCTGTGCAGCAGCCGAACGATGTCCTTCTCGCTGAGCACGCCGACTACCCGGTCTTCGGCGTCGACGACCGGTAGGCCGGAGACGTGGCATTCGCGGAGGAGACGCGCAGCTTCGTCCAAGCTCGCGTTGGGCGTGGTCGTCATCACCAGCCCGGTCATGATCTCGGCCACAGTCGGTCCGCCGACCATCGCCTTCTCCACTACCTACGTCGAGGCCGTCGGTACGCTACATAAACGTCCCGTCAACTCAACTGAACGGCTCGCCGCACCTACGTCTCTGGAGGCGTTGAAGGGACTCACCCGTGGGCGGATCCGTAGCCCCGTAGCAGAACCCTACCGCGTAGGGACGTCCATCTAGTTCCGGACCAATCCGGCTCGCTCGATCTCAGCCTTGATTCGCGCAGCCGCGTCGTCGGCCGTAACGGTGAGAACCTCGCGGCGTCGCCCCGGCTTCCGGACCTCGCGTAACCCCGCCACGGTCGTGGGCGAGCCTTTGAGACCCAGGTACTGCGGGTCCCCGCCCAACGCGGCAAAGTCCAGAACTTTGACGCTCGCGCTCTGGGCGAACGCCCACCGGTCGTAGTCGATGAAGCGGGGTTCGTTCGCGCCAACGACGACCGAAACCACGGCCGGGAGATCGAGCTCGACGGTCTCCTTCCCATTCTCCAGGACTCGCGTGGCGAGCACGGTAGCTGCGCTCTTCCCCGAGACGATTCGCTCCACGTAGGTGGCCTGGGACGCATCCAACCATTCGGCGATGCTCGGTGGGACCTGGCTCGTTCCCCCGTCCGACGACTCCTCGCCGCAGACAATCAGGTCGGCGCCTCCGATCTTTCCAATCGCGGTCGCCAGGGTGTACGATGTGGCGAGCGTGTCCGCCCCGCCGAACGCCCGGTCGCTCAGCAGCACCGCCTCGTCCGCCCCGACCGCGGGGGCGACACGCAGGTAAGGTTCGAACTGCGGCGGCCCCATCGAGAGGACCGTGACCTTACCGCCGACCGTGTCCCGGAACGCGAGCGCCGTCTCGAGAGCGTTGACGTCCGCCGGGTTGAGGACCGAGCGGGCACCGGCGCGATCAAGCGTCTTGGACTCGAGGTTGACCTTGACCTCCTCCGGACGAGGAACGACCTTGAGGCAGACGACGATCCGCACCTTCACGCCTCCAAGGCTCGGAGCAGCGAGTCGACCACTGGGCCGAGGTCGCCGACAATGCCGAGGTCCGCGTGATCGAAGATCGGGGCCGAAGGGTCGCGGTTGACCGCGACGACCGTGCTCGCGCGATCGATCCCCACCGTAAACTGGACCGCTCCGCTCGCTCCGAGCACGAGGACCAGTTTCGGATGCGTGATGACCCCCGTCTGGCCGATCATCCGGTCTCGTTCGACCCAGCCGGCGTCGGTCGCGATGCGCGTCGCGCCGACCTCCCCTCCGAGGAGGCGGGCGAGCTTTTCCAGGCGGGTGAAATCCCCCCCGGTCCCCCGTCCCCCCACGACGATCACGCCCGCACGGGTGAGGTCGACGCTCGAACCTTTCACCTCGAACGAGACCCGCCGGGAACCGAGGTCCTTCTCCGAGAGCTCGGGCACGACCTCCCTTACGTCTCCGGTCGGCGTCCGGCCCTCCGGCAGCGGGAAGACCCCGGGCCGCACCGTGACCATCTGCGGCCGACGGACCGGGCAGGAGACTCCGGCCTCAATCCCTCCTCCGAAGCCCGGGACCCAGCCGACGAGGTTCTGCCGATCATCTAGCTCGATCCCGGTGACATGGGCGGTGAGACCGGTACGCATCCGAACCGCCAGCCGGCCAGCGAGGTCCTGGCCGTTCCGCGTCGCTCCGAGGAGGAGCGCCGAAGGCTTTGATTTGCTGAGCTCCGCGCCGATTGCGGTCGCGTAGGCTTTCGCATCGTACGTGGCGAGCAGCGGATGGGTGAGCTCCAGGACATGGTCGGGGCCGTATCGTCGTAGCGGGGCCCCCGCTCCCGAGTTGCCGCCAACGGTGAGCGCCGTCAGCTCTCCGCCCAGCCGGTCCGCGAGCTCCCGAGCTTTGCCCAAGAGCTCAAGGCTCACCGACAGGAAGGAATCACCCTGCCGCTCGGCGTACACCCAGCAGCCACCGTCGTTCGCGCCGGTCATCGGTCAGCCCCGGGCTCCCGAGGCGAGAAGCTCGGCCACGTCGGTCACGGGGATCGGTTCCGAGCCCCGCTCGGACTCGAACACGCTGATGCAGTACGGGCACGCCGTCGCGAGAAGTTCCGCCCCCGTGCCTGCCGCTTCCGCCACGCGGCGCGGCCCCGGACGCTCGGAAGGGTCGGTTTCCATCCACATCCGCCCCCCGCCCCCGCCGCAGCAGAGCGACTGGGCGCGGTTGTTCCTCATTTCGATGAGCTTCAGGCCCGTGAGCTCTAGGAGCCGACGCGGGGACTCAAAGACGCCCTGGTGGCGGCCCAGATAGCAAGGATCATGGTAGGTGACTACGCGTTTCTCTACCTTGCTTACGATCTTCCCGCTATCACACAGCTCCTCGAGCGCCTGGGTGTAGTGGACGACCGGGGGCCCGCCGTACTTCGCCTGACCTACTTTCAGGGCGTCGAAGGAGTGGGGGGAGATCGTGATCACCCGTTCGATGCCACGCTGGCGGAAGGCCGCAGAGTTTCGCTCCTGGAGGTCGTCGTAGAGCCCTTCGTTTCCGACCGACCTTGCGGCCTCTCCGCAGCAGATCTCGTCGGTGCCCATGACCTGGTACTCGACCCCGGCGAGATTGAGGAGCTTCGCCACCGAGCGCGCGGTGCGCTGAGCCCTCGGGTCGTAGGAGGCGGTGCAGCCGACGTAGAGCAGGGTCGAGCCTCGGCCGGGGACCTTCACGTCCTGCATCCACGCCGCCCGGTCCTTGGGGGGAAGGTGGAAGGTGTTCCCGTCCGAGAAGATCCCCCAGAGGAGCGTGGGAAGACCCTTCGGGACCTCCCTCGTCCTCCACTTTCCTTGGCGTAGGTACCTCACCAGGCCGACGATATCCACTCCGCGAGGACACGACGCGTTACACTCGGCGCAGGTCATGCATTTCCAGATCAAGGGGTCGGTCTCCCCGAACTGGGCGCGCCGAACGAGCATGCGCACCCGCATCGGGGTGTTGTCGGCGAGGGGACACGCCGCAGTACAGGTGCCGCACTGGAAACACAGGTTGGCCCGGGTGGCGGCGGAGAGGGTCTCCCACGTCTCGTCGTTGAACCGGACCGCGCCCGAGCTCCCGGTCGTTTCGGTCATAGGCTTGTCTCACTTCGCCGCGACGGCCTCGGCCGACGGCGACGACTTCTCCACCTCCCGCGTCGCGTTGTACCGGTCGATGACTCCCGCCATTTCCCGGATCTTCCGGGCGAACTCCTTTCCCTCGGCCGCGGAGACCCACTCGAGCTGGAACCGCTCGGGAGCGATCCCCCGGCGTTCCAGTACTTTGCTCCATGTGCGGAACCGCTTCTCCGTCCAAGTGTTGGCGTTGATGTAGTGGCAATCCCCCGGGTGGCAGCCGGTGAGAAGCACGGCCCCGGCACCCTTTTCGAACGCACGCTTGATGAAATCTTCCGAGACGCGGCCGGAACACATCGTCCGGATGGTCCGTGGCACGGCCGGGTACTGGATCTTCTCGATCCCCGCTTGGTCGGCGCCGGCGTAGCTACACCAATTGCAGGCGAACACCAGCACCTTGTGCTCGGGATCTTCGGCGAGCGCCGCATCGACCTGCGCGAGGACCTGATCGTCGGTGAAGCCCGGGTTTGTGATGGCATCGCGGTAGCAGTCCGCTCCACAGGTCCCGCAGCCGAGGCACGCCGCGCTGACCACCTGGACCTTCTTCTTGCCGTCAATGACAATCGGCTCGATCGCCTGGTACGGGCAGACCGGTATGCAGCGGCCGCAACCGTTGCACTTCTCTAGGTTGATCTGGGCGACGAGTGGTTCCTTCTCGATGATCTCGTGCGCGAGGAGACCGCTCGCCTTAGTCGCCGCCGCCAATCCCTGCGCGATCGACTCTCGGACGTCCTTCGGGGCCTGCGCGCTACCGCAGAGGTAGATTCCCGCGCTCGCCGCCTCCACCGGGCCGAGCTTCGGGTGACGCTCGAGGAGGAAGCCCGCGGAATCCCTCGACACCTTGAGCATCTTCGAGACGGTTTCCTCCCCTGGCTCGATGGCGCTCATGAGGACGAGAAGGTCGGTGGGCAGCTCGACGTCCCGGCCGAGTAGTTCGTCTCGAAAGAGCACTAGCCCGTCGCGAAGGCGGAGGACGCTCTCGGGGGTCGCGTCGGGATACCGGAAGAAGGCGACCCCCGCCTCGGCGGCCTCGCGGTACAGGTCCTCCGCCCCGCGGGCGAAGGTGCGTATGTCCCGGAAGAGCACCCGGACCTTCTTTCCCATGCGTCGAAGCCGGAGCGCCTGACCGACCATCGCCCCGCAACAATACCGGGAGCACTCGAGCCGGCCGTTCCGGGAACCGACGCAACTGACGAGCGTGATGCGCTCACCGGGCACCTTGCCCTCCCGGATCATCTCGTGAAGCCGTTCGTTGGTGATCGTCAGGGGGTTCTCCTTGTTCGCCAGCGGGCCCTCGACCGCGGCCCGGGTCGATGTCCGGCCTCCGGTAGCGAGAATGATCGCGCCCGCGTCGATCACCTCGCCCGTGGAAAGATGGGCCCGGAACTCCCCCACGTGGCCGTCAACCTGGACGACCTCTGAGGAGAGATGCACGCGTGCGCCGGACTGCTCGACCTCGCGGACCATCGCGTCCAAGAGGGGAGGGGCCTCAACACCGTACGGTTCGACGTACGACATGAAGCGCAGAGCTCCCCCGAGTTGGTCGCTCTTCTCGATTAGATGGACCTCGTAGCCCTGCCGGGCGAGGTTCGACGCGGCGGCCATACCGGCTGGCCCCCCACCGACCACGATCCCCGCGCGGACGACATGCTGCTCGAACGGGACGAGCGGCTGGAGACGGACGGCTTTCTCGACGGCCATCCGGACGAGGTCTTGGGCCTTCTCAGTGGCCGGGCCCGGTTCGTTCTTGTGGACCCAGGAGTCCATGTTCCGGATGTTGGCCATCTCGAGAAGGTACGGGTTGAGACCTGCGCGGAGACAGACCCGTTTGAAGGTCGCCTCGTGCGTCTTCGGTGAACACGCCGGAACCACGAGGCGGTTGAGTTTCAGGTCGACGATCTTCTTCGCCATCTCCGCCTGGGTGTTGGCGGCGCACGCGAACCGGACCTCTTCGGCGTGCGCGACGTGAGGGAGGGTTCTTGCGTACTGGGTCACGCGGGGAACGTTCACGGTCCCCGCGATGTTGCTCCCGCAGTCGCAGAGGAAGACCCCGACCCGAGCCTCGCCGTCGGCCGGGAGAGGCGCGCCGACCTCCGGCTTCGCCCAGAAGCGCTGCTTCACACGCTCTAGAGACTTCGCAGCGGCCGCTCCGCCCTCAATCACACTGTCCGGAATGTCCTTCGGCCCCGCGGCGCTACCGGCCACGTAGATCCCCTCGGGCGCCCCTTCCTCCGTCAGGAACCCGTCGTCGCCGGTCTTCAAGCTCAGGACCTTGGCCAGATCCGAAAGGGCCCGCGGGGGGCTTGCGCCCGTCGCCAAGACCACGAGGTCCGCCCCGAGCTCCTGGATCTCGCCGGTGGCGGTGTCCGCCACCCGGACCTTGAGCTCGGTACCGTCGTGGCGGACCCGGGAGGGCCGGCCTCTCAGGAAGTGGACTCCCTGGTCCCTCGCGCGCTGGTAAAAAGCGTCGAACCCTTTACCGTAGCTACGAATGTCCATGTAGGCGACCGTGACGTCCTCGACGCCGTGGTCGCGCGCCTGCACGGCTTCTTTGATGGAGTACATGCAGCAGAAACGCGAGCACTGCGGGATGTTCCGCACGTCGCGCGACCCGGCGCAGAGCACGAAGACGATGCGCTTGGCGTGCCGACCGTCCGAGGGGCAGACGATCTCGCCCCCGCTCGGACCGGCCGAGGAGAGCAGTCGCTCGAGCTCGAGCGACGTGAGGATGTCAGGATGCGTTCCGTAGCCGTATTCGGGGAGCACCGCCGGGTCGATCGGCTCGAAGCCGGCGGACACGATGATCGACGAGACCTCTCGCTTCAGCTGGACCTCGAGCGGACGGTCGAAGTTGATTGCTTTCGGCCCGCAGGCGTCGTAGCAGCGAGTGCACGTCAGGAGGATCGGGTACTCGTTGACGCACCTCTCGGGGTCAAGAAAGTACGGCCCGGGAACCGCCTGGGGGAAGGGAGTGTAGATCGCCTTCCTCGAAGCTAGACCCTGGTCAAAGGCGTTCGGAACGACGACCGGGCAGGCCTGCACGCAGAGGTCGCATCGCGTGCACTCGCTGCTGACGAGGTTCCCTTTCTGTCGGATCATAACCTCGTAGCCTTCCCCTTTCCTCTCGAGAGCGACGACCTCGGCGTCCGTAAGGATCTCAACGTTACCGTTCTCCGCGACCTCGCTCAGTTTGGGGGCCTCGATGCAGATGCTGCAGTCGAGGGTCGGGAAGTTCTTGTCGAGGGCCGCCATGACGCCGCCGAGCGAGTGGGTTCTCTCGACCAGCACGACCCGCGCGCCCGCCTCGGCGAGGTCGAGCGTCGCCTGGACGCCCGCGATCCCCCCGCCGATCACCAGGACGGGCGGCGAGCCTATACTCATAGACGGATCCCGGCGTCGAACGCCTTGAGATTCAGCTCGCGGGTGCTCGGTTTGACCGATTCGGCCACGGCGGCTTCCATCGCCTCCCGAGGCACGAGGCCCGACGCCCGGGTGAGCGCGCCGAGCATCACCATGTTCGCCACTATCCGTCTACCCAGCGCGTCCGCGGTCCTCGTAAACGGCAAGGAGACGGCCTTGCGGGCGACCTCGCCGTCGAGCCGGACGAGGTCGACATCGCTCAGGACCAGCGACGCGGAACGGACATTCTCCAGGTTCTTCGCCACCGCCTCTTGAGAGAAAAGGACGAGAATGTCCGGTCGCTCGACTTCAGGTGTATCGACCTCGTGGTCGCTCACGACCACGTCGGCCTCGCACGCCCCTCCCCGCGACTCGGGCCCGTAGCTCTGGGTCATTGTGGCGTGCATGGGGGTGTGCATCGAGACCGCGCGGCCGAGAACGTACGCCGCCAGGATTACGCCCTGACCGCCAAAGCCCGCGAACCGGACCTCTTTCCTCACGGTCTCACTCCTTCGCCTTCGCGACTAAGTGGGCGTAGCGGTCGCGGAACGTTTCGCGCTCGTAGTCGACGAACTTACCGACCACAATCGGTTGGTGGAGGATGATGTCCGTCCCTACCGGGGTCGTACTCTCGACGCGGGACTTCAGCACCTCCAAGGCCTGGTAGTACTCCATCTCCTCTGCGCCGCTACCGATCTTGTTCGTTTTCCCGAAGCTCACGGGGCAGGGAGCCAGCACCTCGACGAAGCGGAAGCCGTGGCGGGTCAGCACCTCCGTGAAGGTCGCTTGGAGCCTGCGCACATCGAGCGTCGTCCAGCGGGCAACGTAGGTCGCCCCCACCACGGCCGCGAGCGACGGGAGGTTGAACGGACGCTCGGCGTTGCCGAACGGAGTGGTCGTCGAGAGGGCTCCCTCCGGGGTCGTGGGCCCCCCTTGGCCGCCCGTCATTCCGTAGTTGAAGTTGTTGATGCACACCACGAGGAGATCGATGTTGCGCCGAGCGGCGTGGATGAAGTGATTGCCGCCGATGGCGAATAGGTCCCCGTCTCCGGCGAAGACGACCACCTTGAGGTCGGGATTCGCCAGCTTCAGTCCTGTAGCAAACGGTATCGCGCGGCCATGGGTGGTATGGTAGGCATCCGTCCGGGCGTAGTACACGACCCGGGAAGAGCAGCCGATCCCGCTCACGATGACCCGTTTTTCCGGCGGGACCGACGCGTGCTCGAAACCGTGAAGAAGCGCTCCGAGCGCCGTTCCGATGCCGCATCCCGGGCACCAGATGTGCGGCAGCTGCTCGTAGCGAAGAAGGTGGTCGTACGGATGGAGCTCGCAAGCTACGACGCCCCCGGTCGGACCCGCGCTTTGGTCGGTCGAGGTCACTCCTCCCGCGGTCACGGGCTCCTCTGCGCTGCGGATTCGCACGCCTCGGCGATTGCCTCGGCCGAGGGAACCCTGCCTCCCGCGGAGCCGACGTGGGTCACCTGGGCGTAGCCGCCCGCAATCCTCTCCACCTCGAGCACGACCTGACCGAGGTTGATCTCCGCCACCACGATCTTCCGGACGTCGTGGAGCGACCTCAGCCTCTCCTCCGGAAACGGCCAGACGGTCGCGAGCCGGAATAGTCCGACCGGGTGCCCGTGCTCCCGGGCCAGGTCTACGGCGCGGCGGGCCGCTCTCGCAGTAATCCCGTACGCCACGACTAACGTCGAGGCGTCTTCGGTCCGGTAGAGCTCGGTCCTCTCATAGGCTTCGCGATTCCGTAGAATCTTCTCCCGAAGCCGGGGAACGAGAAGTTGCTGAGCGTCGTAGGTCGTGACGGCCTTACCGCTCTCGTCGTGGGTGAGTCCCGTGAACCGCACGGCGAAGCCGTCCCCCGCCAGCGCCATCGGCGGGACGAGATCGGACCCCGGCCGGTACGGAAGGTACTCCGCGCGCGGGACGTCGGGCCTCCGTCGTTGGAAAACGGGAATCTGTCCAGGCGGAGGAATGATGACCCGCTCGTGCATGTGGCCCACGACCTCGTCCATCATCACCAGCACCGGCGTTCTCAGCCGCTCGGCGATGCTGAAGGCATGCACCGTGAGTTCGAACGCCTCCTGAGGGGACTGCGGCGCAAGGGCGATCATCGTGGTGTCTCCGTGGGAACCGAAGCGGGCCTGCATCATGTCCTGCTGGCCCACCAAAGTCGGGAGCCCCGTGCTCGGACCGCCGCGCTGGACGTTCACCACGACCGTCGGTACCTCCATCATGTACCCTAGGCCAAGGTTCTCGACCATCAGGGAGAATCCCGGACCCGAGGTCGCGGTCATGCTCTTCGCCCCCGCCACGCTCGCTCCCAGGACCGCCGCCATAGAGGCGATCTCGTCCTCCATCTGGATGAACTGCCCCCCGAGCTCCGGGAGGCGCTCGGAAAGGTATTCCGCGATCTCGGTCGCCGGGGTGATCGGATAGCCCGCAAAGAACCGGCACCCGGCGTACAAGGCCCCTTCGGCGCACGCGTGGTCGCCGAGCATGAAGTGGGGTCCGGCCTGCGATGCGTCGATCTCGGGGTTCAGAACGAGATTCAGCGCTTCGCTCACGGCGAGTCCTCCACGACGTAGATCGCGTACTCGGGACACACATCCTCGCAGAACCCGCACGCGATGCAATCCGCTTCCTTGCCCGCCTTCACCCGCGCCGGACGGTACCCCGCGGAGGTGTAGCGATCGGAGATCTCGAGCACCTCTTTCGGACAGAACACGACGCAGAACTCGCACTCCTTGCACCGCGAATCTAGAACGTGAACCGTCCCGTGGTGGCGGACGGGCTTATCAATCGGTACCCGAGAGAGAGCCTGCGAGATCTCGCTAGCGAAGGCCGATCGGGAAAGAACTACGGAGCCCCCTTTTCCGCGACTAGTCCGGCGTGCGGCGGAGCCGTCCTCGTCGACCCGAGTGGTGGACGAGGGATTTTCCGAGACGGACCGAGAAGCTTCTGCCATTTCTCTTCGAAGAATGTCTCCGGCACCCGCCGTTCGCACTTCGCCTCAATCGGGCTTGCCGGCTCCAGTCTTCCTCCTCGAAGTCGATCAGCGTCCTACCTGAACAAGTTCGGTACGGAACGTATGAGCGCTCAGTCAAGCGTGCTTGACCCTGACGACCGGAACGATCATCGTCCGGGGCCTCTTGACGCATGAACTGTTTTGTCGAAGTACGTGGTCGACGGTCAATCGGGCCCCCTTGAGCCATGCCACTGAATTGCTGATCCGCCCAACGGGGGAGAAGGAATAGAATCCTGGTTCCGTCGAGTCACCGACGGGCGGAACACCCCGGCATCGTTCACCGTTTAGAGTCTCTCGACAGCTCAAGTGAGATGGCCGCATCTCTCCCAATATGTCGAACGGCGTCCATCATGGCCTCGTCCTGCCCGACCTTCTAGAAACCTCTGAAGAACGGTCCTATAGTCCGAAGGGGCTTGCCGCTGGCTCAACGCTCGTCTCGTGGTCCAAAACTAAGCTACTGAACCCGCAAAATAAACCCGATAAAGTTCGGATTCGGCTGGGCCCATGATGCCTTGGTGGAATGACCCAGCGCGGGCTCGACCGAGGATTAGGGGCCCCAATCTACCGATCGGAGTTGCCCCACACAAGTTTCCATCTTTGACCGCGGAGCAAAGAGGGAGGGACACTCAGAATGGGTATGGCTCGGCGTGATATCTCTAGTCAAGAGGGCCACTGCGGCGCCGTCGCCAATGAGCTGCCCAAACTGCGGAAGTGAGAGCGGATCACTCGCTGGGAAAATCGGAAGTACCTAACACCACTCGGCCGCGACATGGCCTACCATGATGCAAAAATTCTCGAGCGCGCGCGGAGTCTAATCGAGGCGCAGCCGTCCCGTCGTCTCATCCAATTAGAAGTGCTCGCCGCCGTCCGGAGGAATGAGCAATGGCGAGGCCGAGAATGCCTCAACCTTCTGGCACCGGAGGCTCCCACGAGCCCTACTGTCCGCGCGCTCCTCGCCTCCGAAGTCGGAACGAGGGCCGCAGAGGGACATATCGGACCCGAGGGCCGATGGTTCGCCGGGACTCGTTACATCGACGAGATTGAGGCTCTCTGCGTCGAGCTGCTGAAGCGTCTATTCCGCTGCCGGTACGCTGACCACCGCCTCGTCGCGGGGATGATTGGCAACCTCGCGGTCTACTCTGCTTTGACACGGCCGGGGGACGTCATCATGAGCCTCCCTCAACCCGCAGGAGGCCACTCGTCCAATCGCTCCAATGGCCCGGCGGGCGTCCGCGGGCTACGAATCTTCGACATCCCACTCGATGCCTCTGGTCTTGCAATCGATCTCGACACATTCGCTCAGGAGGCCGATCGGGTCCGTCCCACGCTAGTCGTCCTCGGTTCGACTATGACGCTCTTTCCCCGCCCTGTGAAGGAATTGGCTCAAGTGGTGGGGCCCTGGGGAGGACGAGTCTATTACGATGGGGCCCACGAGCTCGGACTCATTGCGGGCGATCAGTTCCCGCACCCTCTCAAAGAGGGCGCGGTCGTCCTCACGGGTTCGACCGGAAAGACGCTCAGCGGTCCGCAAGGCGGAGTGATTGTCTGGGACGACGACGCCCTCACCCCCGCGCTATCCGAGGCCATCTTTCCGACCCTCGCCGCCACCCATCAGGTCAATCGAGTTGCGGCTCTCGCGGCTGCGGCCGCGGAGTTCTTGGAGTTCGGGAAGGACTACATGGCTCAGGTCGTCGCGAATTCGCGTGCGCTGGCTCGCGGCCTGTCCGATCGAGGGCTCGCCGTGCTGGGGGCTGAGAAGGGTTTTACGCGGACCCATCAGGTGATCGTCGACGTCACTCGCCAAGGAGGCGGACACAACTCCGCCGCTCGGCTCGAACGAGCCGGGATTATCGTAAACAAGAACCTCATCCCTAAGGACCGGGTCGAGGAGTGGGACCGGCCCAGCGGAATCCGGATCGGCACGACGGAAGTGACCCGGTACGGCATGAAAGAAGCGGAAATGGACCGGATAGGGGAGTGGATGGCCGGGGTCCTGAATGGAACGCGTGACCCCGATAGTGTAGCGGCTGACGTCCGCCACTTGCGGGCGGAATTCCCCCGAATCGGCTTCTGTTTCGACGTCAACTGACGCGGACAAACTCATCAGTTCGTTCGACCAGGCCGGAATGCCATCGCATCTCAGGAACGCTGACGTGCTCGCGGCCATCTGCTCGGAGGAGCGATCACACCCGGAGAAAGAGGTGGATTAGCAACAGGACCTGCGGAACATTCGCATCTCCGAGATAACGCGGGGCGTGCTGATTCAAATGGGCCCAGCGCCTGTCCTATCTCAGAGTGAGTCATGTTCGCCAGGGAACAGGTGTGTGACGTCTCGAACTGTCGCCACTCCGCAGCCTGGCATCAATTCAGAGATGGGGACGTCGTTTGCATGCTTTGCTACATGCGAGCCAAGCGAAGGACCCCTTCCGGGCCGATCCACCCTGCGGCTTACATTTGCACCTGGGTTCCACCTAGGGCGGAAGGGAGCTCCCCCTAGCCAAACCCTCCGCTCCCGCGGCAATTACCACGGGAGATCGACGGAACCTTTCCGGGAACCCCCTTTGAAACCCCTGGCTCAGCCCACTATTGAGATTCCTGCAGGAATTTATGCTGCGGTCCTGCGTACCGTGGGTCAAGTTCGTGCGTCGCATTTCGGTCTTGGCCCGACCGACCACGAGGATGTTCACCAAGGCCGGGACCACCTAGATTACACTGACGATCCGGGTTCTCCTCGTCCCGTCCGATCCGTATGGCCCGGCGCAGGTCGCTTCGCGCTATCCTACCCCTTTATCCCGCGTTGCGATTCCCATTCCTATGACGAGTCTGCCCGCTCGGGACCCGACGACCGACCCACTCTTGACCCCCCAGAACTCCGCGCTGATTGTGATCGACTACCAGCCGGTTCAGGTCACGTCGATCGCGTCGATGGACCGGCACGCGCTCGTCGACAACATCGTGTCCGTGGTCAAGCTCGCCCGGCTCTTCCAGCTCCCAATCGTCCTGTCGACCGTGAACGTGGCCACCGGTAAGAACGCCCCGACGATCCACCAGATTCGCGACGTTCTCCCCGACGTCCGGGAGTACGACCGGACCCAGATCAATGCGTGGGAGGACCGCGAGTTCCAAGCGGCGGTCAAGGCGACAGGGCGAAGGAAGATTGTGATGACCGCCCTCTGGACCGAGGCATGCCTCACCTTCCCGACCCTAGACATGCTGCGCGAGGGGTACGAGGTCTATCCAGTAGTCGACGCCGTTGGGGGAACCTCAGGGGAGGCCCACCGGGCGGCGCTCGAGCGGGTCCAACAGGCCGGGGCCCATCTAATCAGCTGGGTGCAGCTCGCGTGCGAACTACAGCGGGACTGGAACCGAGCAGGCACAGCGAAGGAGTTTGCGGAGATTCTATTCGCTGTCGAGGGCCATTGAGCCCTTCGAGGAGGGACACGTTCCGATGCATCCGAGGACCTCCGCGAAGGACGCCGTTCGACTCGAAGTGCGCCCGGCCGAGACGATCCACCAGGCGTCGGGCACCATTCAGGACGGGGAGTTCCACGGTCGCTGGCACTTCGCGTTCGACGACTACGAGGACTTCTATCACGAGCATTTCGGCAATCTACGCGTGCTGAACGACGATACTCTCGACCCCGGCGCCACCTGGCCGTTGCATCCCCATCGGCAGAATGAGGTCGTGACGTACGTCGCGAGCGGCGAGTTTCGCCACGAAGACGAGCATGGTAAGGGTGGCGTGCTTCACCAGGGCGGCGTCCAGCACACGACGGTCGGGTCGGGGATGTACCATGCCGAGATCAACAATCGACCCGACGTTCCGATGCGGTTCATCCAAATCTGGTACATGCCCGAGCGACTCAACCTGAGGCCCAGCGTCGAGCAGCGCGAGATCCGGCGGGAGGAGCGAACCAACCGATGGCTGCCGTTGGTTTCGTCACGCCTGGCGGGCACGCTGCCGCTGCGAGCCGACGGCTCCGTCCTAGCCTCCTACCTCGAAGCCGGTCGATCGGTCCAGTTCCCGGTGGAAGACGGGCGTGGGCTCTACCTGTACGTTCTCGAAGGTGGGCCGGTCGAGACCAACGGCGCGCGCCTCCGCGCCCTGGACGCTGCCCAGATCACCGGCCGAGGCGACCTAGTGACCACCTCGAAGAAAGACAGCGAGCTCCTCCTCTTGGACGTCAATCTCAGTAAAGGGTGGCCGACGCAGTGATTCTGGCGACGTGTACGGTCGAATCGACGGAGCAGACCGCCCGTTCTGGGTTCCTCGATCCCAACGCGCCGACCGTCGCGGTCATCGACTCCGAGGCCGACCTCTACCATTCGCTGCGATTCAAGCAACGGGAGGGCTGACCGAGGCGGAGGCAAGGAATCGCGGAGTCAGCGTTTGCGTGATCGACACGGACATGGACGGTATCCCCGGGGCTGCTCTCCATGCCGATGGGTACTCTGGACACGCCCGCATGATCGTGCCGGCCATGCCCGCGTCCGTCAATCCTCGAATCCGTCCGACTATCGAACCGGAACGTACTCGGGCCGATAGAGCAGACCTCGGAGCCAGGGGTCGACGTCCCTGGGCCTCTCGACCCGGGCGAGCCCCCGGTCGAAGATCACGGTCGCGACCGCCCCGGCGGTTCGGACCTCCGCCTCGAGGACGTCTTTCTGAAGTGGGAATAGGAGACCCAGGCCCCTTTGTTCATCGGTCACCTGACTCGCGACGGCCCGGGCGGCCGTGATAAACATCTCGTCGGTAACACGGCGAGTATTCGTGGCCCACACCGCGAGCCCGACCGCCGGGTAGACGTAGAAGTTGTTTGCCTGCCCGGGCAAGAATGTCTTTCCGTTGTAAGTCACCGGAGGGAACTGCACGCCCGCGGCGTACAGGGCCTTGCCCCGCGTCCACCGATAGGCCTGGTCGGGCGTACACTCGGCCTTTTCGGTGGGGTTGGAGAGCGCGAAGATAATGGGTCGATCGTTCGCGCGCGCCATCGCCTCGATCACCGGCTGGGTGAAGGATTGTCCGACGGTGCTGACGCCGATGAGAATGGTCGGCTTCACGAACTCGACCACGGCCAGGAGATCCTTGCTGGGGGCGTGGGGGTGCACGTAGAGCTGCTGCTCGGGCGAGAGATCCGTACGGGATGTCTCCAGGAGGCCGTTGATGTCGAACATCCAGATCCGACCCCGGGCCTCCTCGTTGGAGAGTCCATCGAGTTTCATCGCCTCGACAATCATGCGGGCGTTGCCCAGGCCTGCCGACCCGGCACCGAAAAAGAGCACGGTCTGGTCCCGGAACCTTTCCTTCTTGATTTGCAGGGCGTTGAAGAGCCCCCCGACCACGACGCTGCCGGTCCCCTGGATGTCGTCGTTGAAGCACGATACTTGGTTCTGGTATCGGGCGAGGAACCGAACGGCGTCTGTTCCCCGCCAGTCCTCAAAGTGAATGCAGCAACTGGGGAACACGTTTTGGACCGCTTCCACGAACTCGTCCACGAAGCCGGTCATTTCGTCATCGGCTGGGCGGCGCTGGCGGAGGCCCAAGTAGAGCGGATCGGCGAGAAGACCCTGGTTCTCGGTCCCGCAATCAAGGAGGATCGGGAGGAGAGCATCCTGGGGGACGGCGGCGCACGCTGTGTACAGTTGCAGCTTTCCAATCGGGATCCCCATGCCGTTCGCTCCGAGGTCTCCCAGCCCCAGGATCCGACCTCCGGTGCTGACGCAGATGACCCGGACGTCCTTCACCGGCCAGTTGGACAGGACTTGCCGTATCCGCCCCTTGTGCTGGAGCGAGATGTACATGCCGCGGGGCCGGCGGTAGAGATGCCCAAACTTGAGGCAGGCGTAGCCGACCGTCGGGTCATAGAGGATAGGCAGGAAATAGGCGGGATCGGCCATGACGACATGATAGAACAGCGTCTCGTTCGTGTCGGCAAGCTGGTTGAGGTAGATGTAGCGTTCAAGGTCGTCCGGCTTGCTCCCGAGTTGTTGTCGCACCCGGTCCGCTTGCCGTTCTATATTTTCGACCGATGGGGGAATCAGCCCCTCTAGACCCAGGGCGGCACGTTCGGCGAGGGTGTATGCCGTGCCGTGGGTAAGCTTCGGCGCGTTGAGTAGTTCTACTCCACCCCCATTCTTCTGGTAGGACGAACCGGACTCGGCCGACATGATTTTCCTACGAATCGCTCACTCGCTTTTCTAGCGACCACGAGGCCGGAAGCAAGGCGTGCGCCAATCCGCCAAGGCGGGATATAATGGCTAGTAACGAAGAACCGAAGTTGCCGGGTTTCCGAATGTCTCGCAGCACGGTGTCCACCGAAAGAAGGGTGCGGGGGATTGAACAAACCCGGTTTTCTCCCCCGAGATCTCGGATAGGAATTCTAACGAACCGGGATTTGGATCCTCGGACTTGAGTGGGTCCGCAAGGCTCGGAGCGCGGGAGCTGTTCCAACGATCCTCCTTTTGAGAATCCGGGACTATGTGGCCGAGCACATGGTGATCATCACGTGCGCCTACTGCGGCAGCCGATTCGAACCCTACGGGAAGTACGAGGAGTACGAGGGGCCCATCCCGTGTGTCGGTTGTCACAAGGCCACGTGGGTCTCCGTCGCTCGGGGCGCGGTTGTCGCTTCGGAAAAGTGGCCTCGAGGTACCAACCTGAGTTGAGATTTCCCCGGACCGAGGATTCTCGAAGTTGGCCTAGGATGGGGTGTGCGGACGGGACCCGGTCAGACGGGGACACTCCCCGTGCTTCGGTGCAGTCGGTGGGTTCCGACATGACCCTTGAACCGCTCTTCCTCCCAGATGTTCCCGCGCTCGTGGTAGCCGAATTTCTCCCAGTAGCCGTCGGCATAACTCGGCGCGAATTCGATCTCCGAAAGCCACTTCGCACTCTTCCAGCCGTAGA
>JASHQX010000010.1 GCA_030038895.1 Thermoplasmata archaeon | reverse complement strand
TTCTCTTCTTCCTTTTTCTCGCCCTTGCCTTCCTTCTTCTCCGCGGAGGGCGCGGCGGCCGGGGCCGGCGCGGCGAAGGTCTCGGCCTTGGCGAGCAGTTCGGCGAGGTTGACGCCCTCCAGCGAGGCGAGCAACGCCTTCACCCGGGACGCATCCGGGGAAACCCCGGCGGCGGTGAGGACCCCGGTAAGGGCCTTCTCGTCGATCGGCTTTCCAGCGGCGTTGAGCAGCAGCGCACCATAGACGTACTCCATCGTTCTCACTCCGTGACCTTGGGGGGACTCTTATTGGCCTATCAGCTTGCCGACCGCGGCCGTCTCGCGCATCGCCTTCGCGAAAAGCGGCTCGATCGTCTCCTTCGTGGGGTAGCCCGCCGCAACTGCCACCGCGAGCGCGCGACGGTGGGCACGGGCGATCAGCGGCGGCAGGGACGCCGGGGTGGCGTAGCCCACCTCGACCGCGAGCCCGAGCGCGAGGTGCGCGGCGCGGGCGAGGTCGGACCGACGTGAGTCGAGGTCGACCGAAAGGATCTCGGGAGGATAGTAGACGTCGCCGTCCACGACCGCCCTCAGGCTGAGGCCGACCTCGAGCGGGAAGATCTCGAGGCGGGTCAACATGCCGGCGACCTCGCGCGAAATTGGGTGGCCGGCCTTGACGATGAGGGTGTCCTTCTTGAGAACGACCTTGCCCTTCTCGATCGCCGCCGGGAATCCGGCGTGCTGGAGTTCGCCGACGATCGGGCCCGGCTTGAAGCTCGTCGTCTGGGCGGGGACGAGGATGTCGTGGGGCGCGACCTCTCCCCCTCGCGCCGGAGTAGGGGACCGAGTTTTCAGAAACCGCTGGTAGAGCGAGAACGGATTGCCCTCGGCTGAGAGGACCGCCGTCTGGTCCTCCACCTGGTCGAGCAGCGGGCGAAGGGCCGGACGTTGTGCCGCCGCCTTTTGAAGCGCGTGGCGGATCGCGCTGTTCGGCGCGACCGTGATCGGCGTGCCCCGCGACCTCAGCTCTCGTCGCATCGACTGAAGAGCGGCCGCCGGGACGCCCCGGACCGCGACGATCGCGGTCATCGAGTGGCTCAGCAGCTGGCCCGCGAGCGCGTCGACACGCTCGAGCTTCTCCGGACGAACGGACCCCCGACCCGGCATGTTCGACCTCTTACCAGAGCCGTACGGCAGGCCCCATCGTGGTCTTGACGTAGACCGATTCGATGTTCGTACGGCCGCGTTCGAGCTTGCCGACGATCCGGCCCAGGACCGCGTCGACGTTCTGTGCGATCTGCTCGGGCTTCATCGTCCGAGTCCCGACCGCGGCATGGAAGGTCCGGTTCCCCTTCGATCGGACCCGGATCGATCGCTTGAGCGCGTTCACGAGATTGGTCGGATCACTCCCCGGCGGAACGGGGCGGGGCATCTTGCCGCGAGGCCCCAACACGACGCCGAGCCGCCTACCGATCGTCGGCATGAGCGGAGCCTCGGCGAGGAAGAAATCGATCTGATTGACCATCTTCTTCGCGGATTTCTTGTTCTTCGCGAAGTCGTCGATCTCGTTCGCGGGAACGACGACGTCCGCGACCCCCTTGACCTTCTGCAAGAGCTCGGGTGAGCCGAAGACCGCGACCTTCACAGTTTTGCCGCGACCATTCGGCAGCGGGATCTCGTCCTCGAGGCGGTTCTTGGGGACTGTGAGGTCGAGATCCTTCAGGTTGATCGCGATCTCGACCGTCTCGGAGAACTTCCGTTCGGAAGCCTTCGCGAGCGCTTCGGTCACGACCTCCAGTGACGATCGGTCGGCCATCTCGACTCCTGAGCGGTAGGGCGGCCGCGCCGAGCAGCCCTCCCTACTTAAGCGTTGACGGTGCGCTCTCTCGGGGAACGGGGGAGAGACCCGGACGCGGGTCCCGCCTCATCCCGCTTCGGGTCCAGTGGTCCGTTCCAAGTGCAATGGTGCTTTCCGCTCCCGGCAACTCCTCAAGCCTAAATACACGGTCCGGCTCCGCGGCCGCGATGCACTACCCGAAGATCGTCTCGACGTATTGCCCGAAGTGCAAGAAGCACACCGAGCATGAGGTCGAGAAAGGCAAGAAGCGACCCGCGTCGGAGCTGGCCTGGGGCCAGCGGCGATTCCGGCGCGCGACCCGAGGGTACGGGGGCTTCCCCCGGCCGAAGCCGGAGGGTCGGGCGAAGGCCGTTCGTCGTGTCTACCTCAAGTTCCGGTGCAAGAAGTGCCAGTATACCGTGCAACCGGCGAGCTGGCGGGCCAGCCAGCTCGAACTGGTGGAGCAGCACTAGGGGAGCCGATGCGCGAACCGTCCCCATTCTGGGTCGTGAAGTGCCCGGATTGCTCGACCGAGCAGACGATCTTCAGCCGACCCGCGACCATCGTCAACTGCTCCGTTTGCGGAGCGACGCTCGCAACGCCAACGGGCGGCCAGGCCAAGCTGCGGGGCGAGCTCGTCCGCCCGGTCTCGGCATAGCCGGGGGTCCGTTCCTCCGATGCCCCTGCGCGCGGAGCTCCCCGAGGAGGGGGAGCTCGTCATCGGAACCGTCACTTCGATTCGAAACTTCGGCGCGTTCGTCACGCTTGACGAATACGAGAAGCGGGAGGCGTTCATTCACCTCTCCGAGGTCGCGACCGGGTGGGTCAAGTACATCCGGGACCACATCCGGGAGGGCCAGAAGATCGTCGCGCGGGTACTGCGCGTCGATCCCTCGAAGGGACAGATCGACCTCTCGCTCAAGCGGATCAACGACCACCAGCGACGCGAGAAAGTCCAGGCGTGGAAGAACGAGCAGCGGGCGATGCGCCTCGTCGAGCAAGTCGCCCAGTCGCTCAAGATGACCGCCGACCAGGCGGTCGAGCTGTTCGGACCGGCGCTCGTCGAGCGGTACGGCTCGCTCTTCCAGGCGTTCGAGGTTGCCTCGGCCGATCCGAAGCGGTTCCAGAAGGAGGTCGAAAAGACCCCGTGGGCTTCGGCGTTCCTGAAAGTCGCGCGAGAGAACATCGTCCCTCCGCACGTGACGATCCTCGGCACGCTCCAAGTTAGCGACCCGGCCCCGAACGGCGTCGAGCACGTTCGCGACGCCCTCCTCGCGGCGGAGAGAGTCGACCCGGAGTCGATCGAGATTCACTATGTCGGGGCCCCGCGCTACCGCATCCGTGTCCAGGCGGCGCAGTACAAGCAGGCCGAGGAGATTCTGAAGAAGGCGACCGACGCCGCCTTACGCTCGATCAAGTCGAACGGTGGAGAAGGCACGTTCACGCGGGCATGACCGAGT
>JASHQX010000113.1 GCA_030038895.1 Thermoplasmata archaeon | reverse complement strand
GGGGACCAAGTGCGTCGGCTTTCTCGGGCCGAACGGCGCGGGGAAGACCACGACCCTGAAGCTCCTGACGAACATGCTGTACCCGACGCGCGGGGACGCCCTGCTCAACGGCCTGTCGGTCCGCGACGACCGCAAGGGGGCCCTCGCCGACGCCGGGGTCCTCATCGAGAGCCCGGAGATCTATCCGTCGCTCACGCCGAACGAGGCGCTGGAGATGGTCGCCGACCTTCGAGGCGTTCCTCCCGCCGAGCGGAAGGAGCGGATCCGCACGGTTCTTGCCGACGTGAAGATGGCAGAGTGGGCCAACGAGAAGGTCGGCCGCTTTTCGAAGGGTATGAAGCAGCGGATCAACATCGCCGCGGCCCTCGTCCACGACCCTACCATTCTCGTCCTCGACGAACCGTCGACCGGTCTCGACCCCCGGGGGATGGCCGAAGTGCGGGCCATCGTGCGGGACCTCAAGAAGAGTCAGCGTCTCATTTTCATGAGCAGCCACATCCTGAGCGAGGTCGTCGATGTCTGCGACGAGGTCGCCTTGATCGACCGGGGCAAGCTGCTTTTCTACGACACACTCGAGAACGTCGTGTCCCGCTTCGCGGACGGCCACGCCTCCGTGGATGTCGTCTTCGCCCGTCCGATTACGCCCGAGTTCATCGCCCAGAGAATCGCGACGCTGCCGGGCGTGGTCAGCACCGCCCCGCTCGACGCGAAGCGGCTGCGTCTCCGCTTCTATGGGGGACTGGAGGCTCAGGAGAAGCTCGTCGAGGCACTGGTCGGCCTCCACCTCGGCGTCCTTAGCGTCTCAGAATCCCAGAGCGCGCTCGAAGAGGTCTATCTGAGCCAGATCTCCCGGGGGGACTAGATCGATGGCGACCGCCACCTCCCAGGGTGACGTCTCGCGCCTTGTAGTCCCGGACTCGATGGGACAGGTCCGAAAGCTGACCCGTTACCAGCTCCGCGAATATCTCCGGTCCCGTCGGTTCGTCGTCCTAATCGGAATTGTCGCGGTGATTGGCGTAATCCTGACGTCCCTCGTCGCGTACTACCGCGGTTCGATCATCTCCACCAATCTCGCGTTCTACGGCTCGTTCTGGGGCACCGGCGTGCCCTTCGTGAGCGTTCTCGCCGCGATCATCTTCGGCGGTGACGCGATCGCTGGTGAGTTCCAGAACAAGACGGGGTACTTCCTGATGGGGCTTCCACTCCGTCGCGCCACGATCTATGCGGGGAAGTACATCGCCGCGTTCCTCGCATCGGTGGCGGTCGTCCTGTTCTTCCTCGCCATACTGCTCGCAAATGGCGCCTACTACTTCCGGGCGAACGCCCTACCTTGGCAACTCGGGGTCTCCCTCGTCCTCGCGATCGTGTACTTGGGTGCGGTCCTCGGCGTAACGTTCCTGTTCAGCTCGCTGTTCAAGACGAGCGCGTACGGCTTCGTGCTTACGGCGATCCTGTTCCTGATCGGCTTCACCCTCCTCGGGGATGTTATCACCGGGCTCGTCAAGATCGAGCCGTGGATGGTCATCTCCTACGCCTCCTCGACGATTGGCAATGTCTTCAGCCCGAGCGTGAATTGGGGTGTCACCGGTAGGCTCGTGACCAGCTCGACGCCGATCGGACGCGGAATGTCGATCGTGACGCACACCTGGGTCGCCGGTATCGCCGAGGGGATCGTGATCATGCTCGTATACCTCATCGTGGCGGCGGCGGTGGGGCTTTGGCGGTTTGAGCACGAGGAGTTCAGCTAACTGGTCGTGCCCTAGCGGGCGGTGGCGCCAGCTACCGTAGTATCCCGTTCCTATCGAGGCCGACCCCCACCGGCCCTCGTGCCGTGCGCTTCGGCACGGCGGCTCGACCCTCTCATCGCAACCCCTATTTACCCAACGCGATGGGTTCCCACGATGGTCGACCAACTATCCGCCCGGGAGGTTTCGGAGAAGCTGAAGGACGGAGAGGGCCGGGTCGTCCTGCTCGACGTTCGCGAGCCCCATGAGCGCGAGCTTGCGGTAATCGAGCCGTCCTTGCACATCCCCATGGGAGAAATCCCCGATCGACTCGAAGAAATCCCGAAGGACCGGTACGTGGTCGTCTACTGTCATGCGGGCTCGCGATCCATGATGGTCGCCGGCTTCCTCGCCCACCGAGGATGGAAGACCGTAGCCAACCTCTCCGGTGGAATCGACGCTTGGTCCGTCGAGATCGATCGCACCGTTCCCCGGTACGGCTAAGCATGCCCCCCGGCTCAGCGACCGCGATATCCGGCGGGGTCCTCGTCGGCTTCGTTCTCCTGTAGCTGATCCTGACCGGCCTCGGGGCTCGAGGACGCCGAGCGGAGGAGTTGGCCCGGGGAAGCCGGTCGCGCGTCGAACCGGGGTCACCGTCGGCGGAAGGTCCGGTCTTCGGGCGACCGGTCGAGCGCCTCGACGTAGCCGCGCATCTTCCAGTACGTGTCGAGGAACTCCTGACCTCGCGCCGTGATGTCATACACCGGCCGCCCATCGAGATCCTCACTGCGCAGGAGCCCGGCGTCGATCAGACGACGGATAAGGAGGCGCACCCGATCGACCGGCATCCCGGCCCCATAGGAGACCCGGGTGATCCTCGCGGCACCGTGGTACCTCTTGACGACCTCGAGGACCGTCGCGTAAAGATCCGTCACCTCACGGCGCCGCACCCCTCCGCTCCTTCCCTCTCGGTCCCCGAGCATCCCTTCGACCTCCGCCTAGAGGGGGAAGGGCGGGAGCTGGTCGACCTTTCTCGGCGGCGACGCGGTCCGCGCGCGGGGAGAGATCTCGGCGGACTGGACATACGTGATCTCCTCCGCGTCCGCGCCATCATCTAGACGAACGTTCGTGGCGAAGACCCGGCGTGCGCTCGCCCGCTCTCGGAGGACTACCGACTCACCATAGAGATCGTCCGCCTTCGCCCGGTCACGAAGCTCGACCGTGCCCCCCACGAGCGGGCCAGCGGCCCGGGCCCGGTGCCCCAGCGTGACACGCTGGGCCTTCAGTCCCCCGGGGATGTCCACGGCGCCCCCGACTTCCGCGGTCGTGCGGATCACGGCCCTCCGCGCCGATAACTTGCCGCCGAGTTCCAAGCGGTCCGCGCCGATCTCCTTCGCCACGGAGATGTATCCGCCGACCTCGAGGTCGCCCGCGAGCTCGAGCGAGCCTCCGACGCGGAACCGGCCCCCTACCTTCACGTCGGTTCCCCGGGCGTTCCCTTCGATGGTCCCGAACCCGCCGGCGTCGAGCGTCGTAAAGGTGAGGTTCCCCCGGGCGGTGAAGAAGCCCCCGACCTTGACCGAGCCCCCGGTGCCGTCGCCGCGGAACTCCGCGAATCCTCCCGCGTCGAGCGCTCCGAACTCGGTCGGGGCGTCCGACACGAACCGCCCCCCGACTTTGATCCGCTGCCGGACGGTGCCTCCCCCGATATGGACGAGACCGCCGGCCTCCAGGGTGTCGAGGTCGACGTCCGCGATGTCGATCGACCCTCCGGCCTCGACGTCCTGCGCGATCATCTTGCCAGAGAGACGGACCAGCCCTCCCACGGACACGCGCGTCGCTTCGAGCGTCGAGCCGCCTTCGAGAAATCCCCCGACATCGAACGTTCGTCCATGGATCGCTCCTTTGACGCGAAGCCCCCGGTCGACATCGACGTCCCGGGCCTTCAGTTCCCCATCCACCTCGAGGATCGCATCCTCGCAATGGATGTCTTCCTGAACGGAAAGGCCCCCCCCGATCCGGACCGTTCCATCCTCGGCCCGGAAGTACCGGCACTCGAGATCCCCCCCGACCTCCGATTTGCCCTTGAAGTGGACTTCGCCAGGAACGACCAGTCGGCCGTCCACCTCGATGCGACTGTTGGGCTCGGCCCGGAGGTCGCCGGTAACCGTACCCAGACGGACCGTCGCGCCCCGGGGAACGCGGGTTTCGGTCATCGCGGCTAGATACGACCGGGTCTTCTATAGGGGTAGGTCACGTTTGGTGAGCTCTCCGAAGGAGCACTCCCGGTCACCCCCTTAAGCTCCCAATCCTCCCGGTAGTCGTGACCGATTCGTTCACGAACATCCGCGATGAGGTCGTGTCCTGCACGCGCTGCCCGCGACTGGTCCGGTACCGGGAACGCGTCGCGCGCGAGAAGAAGCGGGAGTTCCGCCACGACGAATACTGGGGACGGGGAGTGCCGGGATTCGGTGACCCGGCGGCCCGACTCGTGGTCGTCGGGCTCGCTCCCGCTGCCCACGGCTCCAACCGGACGGGACGAATGTTCACAGGAGATCGATCCGCAGCGTTCCTCGTCCGAGCCTTCTATTCCGCGGGGTTCGCGAATCAGCCGACGTCCCTCCGCAGAGGCGACGGTCTCCGGTACACGGACCTCTACCTCACCGCCGCCGTGAGGTGTGCTCCCCCGGACAACCGGCCCACGCAGGAAGAGAGATCGAACTGCGGCGGCTACCTTGCCCGAGAGCTCCGCCTCCTTACTCGCGCACGATCGATCCTCGCCCTCGGCGGGTTTGCCTGGGATGCGGTGCGGGAAGTCGTCCCGATGGCGTACGGTTGCGAGCGGCCGAGCGTTCCGTTCGCGCATGGCGCTTGCGTTCCGCTCGGACCCGGCCGCCCACTCCTCTGGGCCTCGTACCATCCTAGTCCGCAGAACACGAACACCGGCAAGCTCTCCCACGAGATGCTGGTCGACCTCCTGACGCGCATCCGGGATTCGGTCGTTCCCCCGGCGAAGGTCGGGTGACGTCAGGCTTAACCTCGCCGGGCCCTCGCGGCGACGTGGCACCGTTCGAGATCCTCGAGCGCGACGGGCTCGCGCGTCTCGGCCGCCTCGCGACTCCGCACGGGCCGATCGAAACCCCCGCCCTCCTGCCCGTCGTCCACCCGGACCCGGACCGGCAGCCGGTCGCACCCGCCGAGATGCGACGACGACTCGGAATCCGCGCCGTGATCACGTCCGCGTACATCGCGGGACGGATTCCCGCACTCCGGGCCCGAGCCGAGCAGGAGGGGATCCATGGCCTCCTCGCGTTCGACGGGCCGGTGATGACCGACTCCGGTGCCTTCCAGCAGCACGCCTACGGCTCGGTCGAGGTCGGACCTGAGGAGGTCCTCGAGTTTCAGGAACGGATCGGCTCGGACATTTCGACCGTCCTCGACATCTTCACCGAGCCGGCCGCCACCCACGAGGAGGCGGAGACCGCCCTCCGCACGACCGGGGAGAGAGGACGGTGGGCGCGCGCACGACGGACCGGGTTACTCGCCGTGCCGGTGCAGGGAGGGTCATATCCGGACCTCCGCGCGCGGTCGGCCGCTGAGGCGAGCGATCTCGGGGACGTACTCGCGGTCGGGGGCGTCGTGCCCCTGATGGAACAGTACCGCTTCCCGGAACTCGCCCGCGTCCTGGCCGCGGTTCGTCCCACGCTCTCCCCTGGGGCTGCGATCCACCTGTTCGGTACCGGCCATCCGATGGTTTTCGCGTTCGCGGCGCTCTTCGGCGTTGACCTCTTCGATTCGTCCGCCTACCTCAAGTTCGCCCGACGCGGAGATCTGCTCTTTCCGGAGGGCACGGTCGCGGTCGACGACCTCCGCGAGAACACCTGCCACTGCTTCCTGTGTGCCGAGCAGCCGCTCACCCAGGTGAGAACCCTTCCCCCACGGGAACGGGAACCCCGGCTCGCCTTCCACAACCTCCTCGTCTCCGTCGAGGAAGTCGCCCGCGTCCGACAGGCAATCCGCGAAGGAACGCTTTGGGAACTCGCCGAACGGCGGGCGGGGGCCCATCCCGCGCTTCGCGCGGGCCTCGCATCGGCCCGGGAGCGCTCGGATGTCTTCCTACCCTGCGAGCCCGAGAGCCGTCGGGCGTTCCGCGAGGTCGAGTCCGAGAGCCGTCGACGACCCGCGGTCGTACGCTTCCTGCAGAAGGTCCGCGTGTATTCCGCCGTTCGCGAGCCGACCCACCTCTTGCCCCGAGTCCCGCTTCGACCGGAGTATCTGAGGTTCGTGCCTACCTTGGATTCGAAAGGCTCGGAGCTGCATTGGGTCACTGCGACGCCGCTCGGCGCAATCCCGCTCGAACTCACGGATCTCTACCCCGTCGGCCCGTACCTGGGGGAGGAGGACTACGCCCATCCGTCGCACCACCACCCTCCGGGGTGGCTCTCGAGCGTCGTCTTCGCCGAGCTCGGACGGGATTTCGACGAGGATACCGACTGGACGGACGCCTGGACGAGCCGCCAGATCGCCGGGCTGCTCGAGTGGCAATATGGACCGGAGCTGGCCGCGAAGATCGCTCCCCGGTTTCGCGGGGAGCGTTCGCCGCGCACGGGCCGACTGCGCGCGTTCCGCTTCTCGGACTCAGGGGAATTTGCGTTCCACGTCGGTACGGATGGCGTCGCCCGCCCGACCTTCCGGGGCGCCGGAGTCCTGCATGGAGAGCTCCCGGTGGGCCACCACCGGGTGGTCGTGGACGATGACGCGGCGCCGTTCGTTAAGGCGGGCCGCAGCCTGTTCGTGCACTTCGTCCGGGCCTGCGATCCGGCGATGGTGCCCGGTTCGAGTGTCCTTCTCGTGGACCGGTCTGACCGACTCCTTGCGGTAGGTCGGTTGCTTCTGGCGCCGCACGAGATCCCCCGCCTCTCGCGCGGGGTCGCGGCCTGGGTCACCTCCCACGAGCGTTCCCAGGATCTGCTGCCCGCCGAGGGCGAGACGACGCTCTCGAAGGACGCCTGACCCGGACCTTGGCCGGTCGGAGCTATATGCGTGGCCGGGTCTTCGGCCGAACCGGAACTTCTCTCTCGTTGCCATGACCCGGACGTTCTTGCTCCTGCAGCTTGACAGTGAGGGAGCCCCGTACTCCGAGGTCGCCACGGTCCTCGAAGACCTCGGGTTCCGAGCCGAGACCGAGGGATTCGATTTCGCCTACGATTGGGGCCGGACCGTCGGGGTGAACGAGTCGCTCGAATTCGCCGACCGGATCCAGGAGGCCCTTCGCGGAATGCGGGTGAGGTTTCGGATCGAGTCCACCGAGGACTGAGGCCCGGGGGACCGAAGAGAAACCGGAGATCCGGGAGGCGCAATGGCGGTCCTGGGAATCGAATCGACGGCCCACACCGCCTCCGTCGGGATCGTCGGCGAAGGGGCCGAAGTCCTGAGCCTCGTCTCAGACATGTACTGTCCGCCCAAGGGAGGGATCCACCCGAGGGAAGCTGCAAACCACCACGTCGACGTCCTCCCCGATCTCGTCCATCGAGCGCTGGAGGAGGCGCACGTGCGTCCGGGGGAAGTCGATGCGGTCGCCTTCGCGCAGGGACCGGGGCTCGGGCCCTGCCTCCGCGCCGGCGCGACGGTGGCGCGGATGCTCTCGCTCGCGTGGGACCGACCGCTCGTCCCCGTCAACCACTGCGTCGCGCACGTAGAGATCGCGCGGGTTCTAAGCGGGCTCGACGACCCGCTCCTCCTCTACGCGAGCGGAGGCAACACGCAGGTCATCGCCTACGCGCGGGGCCGGTACCGGGTCCTCGGCGAGACGCTCGACATCGGGATCGGCAATTTCCTCGACAAGCTCTGGATCGAGCTCGGGGGCACATTCCCCGGCGGCCCGGCGCTGGAGCTCGAGGCGCGACGGAGCTCGGGCGAGCTCGTCTCCCTCCCGTACTCGGTGCACGGAATGGACGTCGCGTTCTCGGGGATCCTCACCGCAACGCTCGCCCTCCACGCGAAGGGGATCGCTCGTCCGGACCTCGCCTACGCCGTCGAGGTCACATCGTACGCGATGCTCACGGAGATCACGGAACGGGCGCTTGCGCACCGCCGGCGGGACGCGGTCGTGCTCGGGGGTGGCGTGGCGTGTAACGAACGGCTCCGCGCGATGGTCCGCACCATGGTCGAAGGTCGGGGAGGGACGATGTTCGCCCCTCCCCGCTCCCTCTGCGTCGACAACGGGGCGATGATCGCGTGGACCGGCCTCCTCGCCCTCCGGGCCGGACTGACGGTGCCGGTCGAGGCGTCCGCCGTCCAGCCGCGCCAGCGGACCGATCTCGTCGCCACTCCCTGGCGAGCCGGCTAGCTCCCGCGCGCGATCGTCGTCGGGTCCGCGGGCGTCCGGGCATCTATCCGACTCCTGCGCGATTGGACAGAGTTTTGCACTATACCGCGCGGGCGTGGGCGACCGGTCCTCGCTTCTGGTCGTGCGGCGTCGGATACCTGCGTCGTAGGCGAAGGAGAAACACGACCGCCAACGCGACGAGGGGGAGGGTGTACGGGATGGGCAGGGTGAGGAGCACTCCGAAGACGCATTGCCAAAGCACGAATCCGGCGATCAAATCGACGACCAGGTACTCGTTCCCGACCTGCCCGACGTGGCGACGGACCCACTCGAAAAGCACCCCGAAGAGCACCAGGAGAACCGCGACGACCACGATAGCGGGCGCGAACGCCGGAAGGATGTCCTCGAACGCGAACACCGCCGGAAAGCACGCGAACCCGATCAGTGCGAACTGCCAGGGTCGGCCGGCGGCGTGCAAGGGAAGAGGGGTCCAGGCCCCGGAGGGCAACCGGCGCGCCGCCAGCACGAGGGCCGTGATCACCACGAGGCAACCAACGAAGAGGGCGGTCCCCATCCAGAACGCGAACTCAGCATAGACAAATGCGGTCTCCACCCCCGTCGCCCCGATGAGCGAGGCGAACGCCGCGGCGATCCCCCTTCGGCCGAGGAGGGAGCGGCCCGCCGTCTCCGGCAGCGCGAGCCGAAGGGCGATGAGAGGAATCCCAATCGAGTAAATGACGTGGAAGGCAAGGACGCCGGCTGCCCATACCCAGTTGACACCGGCGAAGTGCCCGAACGAACCGAGCGTTCCGTCCCGCCCGTTAGAGGAGTTGAAGAGCGTGTTGTCGCCGAGCCCCTCTTCGGTGATCCCGTAGGCCAGGGCGAGCAGTACGACGCTGCCCCACCCCTTGCGCCACCGGATCATCGCCTCCCGGATCAGAAGTGCGCCACCGGTGTACTGGCCGACGTTGATGGCCAACTGGAAGAAGAAGAAGGTCGGGTCAGTGAAGAGCCGGATTACTGCGCTCGAAGTCGAGAGGTACTCAGGAATCCCCGGTGTGAGCAGCGCAAGACAGAGGATGGGGTGCGCCCGTAGCCAGCGGAGGAATCGAGCCACCGCGCTCGATCCGGGTACGCCTCTCAGCGTCGCCGTCCCGGGGGTGCCTTCGCCCATTGAGCGGTGAAATGTGACCGGCCGTACTTGAACGTGGGCGCCGAGGGGCCTGCGCTTTCACGGCTCGGACCCGGTGAACGACTGCATCTTGCCGCCAGGGGGCCGGCGAACCGTCCCGGCCTGCGGTTCGGATGACGGAAGGCCTCCCTGCGACCCAGGCGTCGGAGTGCGTTCTAATCGGGCGCGTCTCGGCAAACCGAAAAGCGCCGGCTTGGGGCCGCTGACCGCTCGCGATGGTGGCCCCCAGCGAAACGGGCTTTGACGACCCCATCGACCACCTGAAATCGCTGGACGAACCCAAGCTCTAGAAGGTCAGGAGTCTAGGCTGGGATCGGAACGGGCCGGCCGTCTGTTAAGTTCCGGACTGCCCTCGCCGGAACGATGGAGGCGGTCGACGTCCTGGTCGTGGGCGCAGGCCCCGCCGGGTCGACGACTGCATTCCGCCTCGCCGAGCGCGGGTGGAACGTCCTCGTCCTTGAAGAGCACGGCCGCGTCGGCCAGCCCGTCCAGTGCGCCGGACTCGTCTCCCAGCGCGTGATCGATCTCGCCGGATCGACCTCGATGGTACGGGCGGTCGTGCACGGCGCGACCGTCTTCGGCCCGGGCCTCGGGTCGCTTTCATTCCGAGCGGACGAGCCTCGGGCTTTTGTCATCGACCGCGCGGCGCTCGATGTCCATCTCTCGGACCGAGCGGCCCGTGCCGGCGCTACATTTCGGACCGGCGCGCGGTTCGACCGGCGCCTTTCTATGATGGACGGACGAGAGGTGGTCCGAGTCGTTGAGTCCGACGGAACGGTGCGTGAGATCTCCGCTCGGCTCGTGGTGGGCGCAGATGGCGTATCGAGCGCGGTCGCACGAGCGTACCGCCTCCGGCGCCCGGTCGAGATCCTCCCGGCGTTCGAGGCCGAAATCCCCCGGTCCCCCGGCGACCCGGACGCGGTGGAGGTCTTCTTGGGCCGGAGATTCGCTCCCGGACTTTTCGGTTGGTGGATCCCGGACGGCACGGGAGGGGCCCGGGTCGGTTTGGCCGCGGACGCCGACGGTGTCTCGGCCCGGACGTACTTCTCCCATCTCATGAACCACCTCGCCCGGAGGTTCGGCTCCCCCTTCGCGAGCCCGACGGCGTACATCGTCTCTGGCATCCCGATCGGCGAGGTGCCGGCGACGCACGCCGCGCACGTCCTCTTGGTGGGCGACGCGGCGGCGCAGGTCAAGCCGCTCTCCGGCGGCGGGATCTACACCGGGATGCGGTGCGCGGAGATCGCGGCCGCGGTGGCCGCCTCCGCCCTTGAACGCAATGATCTCTCCGACCGGGTGCTCGCTGAGTACGACCGAGCGTGGCGCGCCGAATTCGGCGAGGAGTTCCGACGGGCGCTCTACTTGCGCCGGCTCTTCACCCGCTTGTCCGACGGGGACCTGGATGCGCTCATCGAGGTGCTTCGCTCCGCCGAGCTCCGCGCGACGATCGTCGCGTTCGGGGACATAGACTTCCCGACCCACGTCGTCCGCCAACTGCTGAGGGAATCTCCATCCCTCGTTCGCCTGCTCCCGAAGGCTCTCGGAGCGTGGGTCGGGTCGGTGAGCTACCGGGTGCCCGACCTCGAGCCGGGTCCCCGACGGAAGTAAACCCAGGCCGCCACCCCTGCGAGGACGATCGACCCGGCGAGAAGCCCACCGAGCACCCAGCCCCAGTCCGAGGCCGCGACCAGCACTGCCGTCTCCGGGGTAACGCCCGAGACTCCGAGGCGCGAGAGATTGAGCGTGGTGCTCCCGTTCGGCTCTTCGGTCGCCGAGGTCCAGTTCGCCGCGGTGAACCACCCGCGCGACTCGAGTCGGTAGGCGGTCCCGTTGCTCGCGAGATCGAACGCGAGCGCGGAGCGCACCGCGAAGGTCCCCACTGGGGTAGAGGCCGCGGTTGCGACCCCGACCGCGCTTTGATAGACCCCGCCCGGCGGGAGCGACGGCACCGCGACGGCGACCGACGAGCCGGAGGCGCCGGAAACGGCCAACACCGGCGCACCGGCGACCGGCACGGTCGACGTCGCGTTCCCCGGGAACGCGTTGAAGGCGTAGACCTGAAGGGTCAGAACGATAGCGACGATGGTTCCCGCGAGAGGGTTCGCGACGCTGAACGAGAGGGTTCCGCTCGCACCGGGGGCGAGCGTCGGGGAAGAGAGATTCCCGAGGAACTGCCGGCCGTCCTCGATGGGCAGGGGTGGGTAGGTGACCGCCCGCACCGGCACGGGAGTGACGGCAAGCAGGATCGCGATCGTGATCACGGAAATGCCGGCGATCGTTTCGGCGGGCCCGAGACGGTGCGCGCTAGGCAACGGACTCCTCCGGGAATCGCCCGCTCTCTGCGAGCGCGACGAGACGCCGGATCCGCTCGACGGTTTCCTTCCGACCGCGGCGGCCCCCGACCCCAAGGAGTCCTGCGAGGTTGCTGGCGGGTCCGGTTGGCCCCTGGGAGGCTTTGAACAGGGCGCGCGCGAGGGCGCGGGGGCGCGAGGTAAGCTTTACCGCGTCGAGATCCGCCCGGTACTCCTCCCGGCGAGTAAGCGTATCCGCAAGGTACGCGAGTACCGGGTCCCAGCGCATCATCCGAGCGAGCGTCCGAATAAACGTGAGATACCGGCCATCGAGCTCGCTCAGATGGCCGAACTCGTGGGCGACCACCGCCTCCCATTCATCGGCGTCGAGTTGCTCGAGAAGACCATCGGCCACGAGGATGATATCATGCCGGCGCAACAGCCGGGGTCCGCCTCGCTCCAAGAGAGTAAAGGTGAACGCCTCGGGCCGTTGCGAGGTGAATTGCAAGAGGCTCGTCGGGGTTGTCGGTGGGGGAAGTCGCGACGGCAGGGGGAGGGGGGCCGGGCGCAGAAGGGCGACGAAGCCGCGGCCAACGAGCTGGCTCAAGATGAACGCGGAGAGGAAGACAAGGAACGCCCCTACCGCGCCCCAGGCCCAGACGGTCGGGCCGGGGCTCTGGAAGAACGAAAGGGGCGCCTCGATGAGGCGTTCGGCCCCGCTGACCCCCCCGTGGGTGAGCACCCAGACCAGCGCCGTGGTGGCGAGCAGGGCCCAGCACGCCAGGAACATCGCCGCGAGTCGGAAGACCGTCGCCGAAGTCGCCCGGCGGTAGGTGGCGAGCAGTCCCACCCCGACGGCGAGCCACAATGCCACAGGCGTGTAACTGAGCGCGACGACCGCGACCGTCATCGGGCGGATCCGAGGTTCATTCGAGCCGGAGCCGCCGCCGGAGTTCCTGCTCCTGGGACGGGTCGAGCTTCGCGATCTCCTCGTTCAAGTGGACGACCCCTGCCGGGCCGAACATGGCCACAACGCCTCGGAGGAGGTTCCTCAGGTATTTCTGCTCGACGTTTGCGGGCCGGTAGATATACCGCTCGCCGCCACGGCACGGTTCGCGGCGCCGATGTACCAGGCCCTTGTCGAAAAGGCGCGACAGGGTCGTCGCGACCGTTGTGTAGGCAACCCGGACCCCGCGACGCTCGAGAGCCTGCCGCACGTCCCGCGCGGGTCCCTCGCCGAGATCCCGCAGGGCGCTGAGCACCTCTGTCTCGAGCGATCCGAGCATCCCGCGGGTCCCTGACGCACGAGCCCGAGGTCCTCCTTAATACGTGAGGAGGACTCGAACGAACTCGTACGTACCGAATGGACTTGCTACTGCCATTCGGTCCAGATCTTACGCACTCGTTAGCGCCGACCCGTCGAGGGCCCAGCGGCTCTGACCTCGAGGCGGTCGAGGGCCGAATTGGCATTCGAGTCGGATAGGCCTTTAATCAGGTCTCCGGATACGCGGCACGAAATGGCAGAGGGCGAGCGGGTCGCCGAGAGCATCGTCGATCTCATCGGGAACACGCCGCTCGTCGCGCTCCGCCGGGTCGGGCAGGGAATCCCGTACCGGCTGCTCGCCAAGCTCGAGTACCTGAACCCGGGCGGATCCGTCAAGGACCGGATCGCCTCCACCATGATCGCGGAGGCCGAGAGCACCGGGCGACTCAAGCCGGGCGGCACGATCGTCGAGGCAACGAGCGGCAACACGGGGGTTGGGCTCGCTCTGGTCGCCGCCGTGCGGGGCTATCGGATGGTGTTCGTGATCCCGGACAAGATGAGTTCCGAGAAGATCCGGCTGCTGCGGGCGTACGGCGCCCGGGTCGTGGTTACGCCTGCCGGGGTCCCTCCCGACCACCCGATGAGCCACTACTCGGTCGCCCGACGCCTGGAGCAGGAGATTCCGGGCGCCTACTATCCGAACCAATACGAAAACCAGGGGAACCCCGAGGCGCACTACCGCACCACCGGCCCCGAGATCGACTGGGAGGCGGGACCGGGGCTCGCCGCCATCGTGGGGACGGTGGGGACCGGAGGAACGATGAGCGGGGTGGGCCGCTACTTCAAGGAGCACCGACCGTCGGTGCGGATCGTGGCCGTCGACCCGGCGGGCTCGGTGCTGGGGCCGGCGTTCCGGACGGGTCACCCCGGCACCGCGATCCCCTACCAGGTTGAGGGAATCGGAGAGGACCTGGTCCCGAAATCGATCCACTTCGAGTACCTGGATGAGTTCGTGGAGGTCAACGACCGCGAATCGTTCCAGATGGCACGCCAGCTCGCGCGCCTGGAAGGGCTCTTCGTGGGAGGGTCGTCGGGCTCCGCGGTCGCCGGCGCCCTCAAGTGGCTCGCGAAGCGGCCCCTCCCCGAGCGGTCCACGGTCGTGGTGATCCTGCCGGACTCGGGAGACCGATACCTCTCGAAGTTCTACTCGGACGACTGGATGCGCGAAAAGGGCTTCCTCGACATCGGGGCGACCGCACGCGACCTGGTGGCTCGCAAGAAGCCGGTCCCCGCGCTCATCTCGGTGGAACCGACGACCGTCGTGCGAGACGCGCTCGCCGTGCTGCGGCACCACGGAATCGCGCAGGCGCCCGTACTCTCCGGGTCGACCTCTCTGGGTACGCTCCAGGAGGATAACGTCCTGCACGGCAGCCTCACGGACGAGACGATCCTCGACCGTTCTGTCGCGCAGATCCTTTCTCCTCCGCTTCCGGAGATCGCGGCCGACGCGCCGGTCTCCGAGATCGTCCACCGGTTCAAGGAAGAGCGCACCCTCCTCGTCCGGGACCTTACGAACGGTTCGATCGTTGGAGTGCTCACCCGGCACGATCTCGTCGGCTACCTTTCGGAGTCCGGGAGCACCGATGCGGTTTGACACCCGGCTCATCCACGATCGTCAGCCTCCCGATCCGCTCACGGGGGCAGTGAACGTCCCGATTTACCTCTCGAGCACGTTCCGCCAGTCCGCCCCGAACCGAAACCAGGGATACGTCTATAGCCGGTCGGGGAACCCTACCCGGGCGGTCCTCGAGTCCGCGATCGGAGCTCTTGAGTCGGGAGCCGGCGGTCTCGCGTTTTCGTCCGGGCTTGGGGCACTCGCCACCCTCCTCAGCGCTTACCCGACCGGTAGCCGGATTGTCTCGGTCGACGACCTCTACGGAGGCACCTGGCGGCTCTTCGAGCACCACCGTCGACAGTTCGGCCTCCGGGTCGACTATGTCGACATGACGGACGAGACCGGACTTCGTTCGGCGCTTCGCGAGCCGACCGATCTCGTGTACGCGGAGTCCCCGACGAACCCTCTCCTTCGACTGGTCGATCTTCGGGCGGTCTCCGCCCTCGCTCACCGCGTTCGGACGAAACTCGCGGTGGACAACACGTTCGCCACTCCTGCGCTGCAACGGCCGCTCGAGCTCGGTGCCGACATTGTCCTGCACTCGACCACGAAGTACCTCGGCGGCCACTCGGACATCGTGGGCGGGGCCCTCGCGTTCCGCAGCCCTAAGGACCTCGAACGGTTCGCCTGGCTGCAGAACGCCATCGGCGCGGTCCCGAGTCCTTTCGACTGCTTCCTGGTCCTCCGTGGGCTGCGCACGCTCGGCGTGCGGATGCGGGCGCACGGGGAGTCGGCCCGCGCCGTCGCTGAGGCGCTGGAGGGTCATCCGAAGGTCCGCGCGGTACACTACCCCGGCCTTTCTACGCACCCGCAACACGCTCTCGCGGCGCGGCAGATGTCGGGGTTCGGCGGGATGGTGAGCGTCGACCTCGCCGGCGGACGGAAGAGCGCGCTTCGCTTCCTGCGGCAGCTCAAGGTCTTTACCCTCGCGGAGAGCCTCGGCGGGGTCGAGTCGCTGGTCGATCACCCCGCGACGATGACGCACGCGAGCGTCCCGAGAGCGGAGCGCGAGGCCCATGGCGTGACGGAGGGACTCGTCCGACTCTCGTGCGGCATCGAAGACCCCGCAGACCTTGCGGACGATGTCCGCGCCGCCTTGCGGGGGACCTAAAGATGCGTCGCGTCACGATCTACGACTCGATGAGCCGCTCGGCCCGGGTCTTCGCCCCCTTAGAGCCTCCACGCGTCGGACTGTTCGTCTGCGGCCTGACGCCGTACGACGAGGCGCACATCGGCCACGCGCGGACGTTCGTGTTCTTCGACGTCGTAGCCCGCGCGATGACCCGCTGGGGCTACCGGGTCTTCTCGGTGCAGAACGTCACGAACCTGGACGACAAGATTATCGACCGGGCGGCGGAGACCGGAGAGGACCCGCTCGCGCTTGCGGAGGGATATTTCCTCTCCTGGCGCGCAGCCTCCGAACGTCTGGGAATCCACTCGGTAAACTACTTTCCGCACGCGACCGACTATATCGGGGAAATCCTCCGTCAGACCGAGCTCTTGATCGAGCGGGGGCACGCCTACGCGAGCGCCGGCTCGGTGTACTATAACTTGTCGAAGTTCCCGGCCTACGGCGCGCTCTCGGGCCAGCGGACCGAGGCGTTGCGCCCGGGGGCGCGGGTCGAGGTCGACCCGGCCAAGAGGGCGCCAGAGGATTTCGTCATCTGGAAAGCCGCGACCCCCGGCGAGCCAAGCTGGGACAGCCCTTGGGGCCCGGGGCGGCCGGGTTGGCACATCGAGGACACCGCGATCACTTTGCGCCTCTTCGGTCCAAGGTACGATCTCCACGGGGGAGGTCTCGACCTGATTTTCCCCCACCACGAATCCGAGATCGCACTCGCCGAGGCCACGACCGGGGAGTCCCCGCTCGTCAACTACTGGATGCACGGTGGGCTTCTCAACATGGGCGGGGAGAAAATGTCGAAGTCGCTCGGCAACGTCTACTCTCTAACAACCGCGCTCGACGAGTTCGGCCCGATGGTCCTTCGGTTCTTCTACCTCAACGCGTACTACCGCAGCCCGCTCGAGTTCGTCCGGGACAAGAGCCTCGAGGAGGCACGCGAGGCGTACGACCGGCTCGCTCTCCCCGCGAACCGGATCGCCGAGATCGTCGAGCGGGATGGACCGGACCGTGCCGGAACGGAACTCCCGGAGGCGCTCGCCGCCGACGCCGACGCGCTCGTCGAGCGCCTCGATGCTACGCTGGCCGAGGACTTCAACACCCGCGAATCGATCGCCCTCCTCTTCGGCTGGACGCGCCGGCTCGCCGAGCTCCTCGGGGAGCTCGCTTCGTTCTCCGGCGATGCTCTCGCCACCCTTCGCGCCCCGTACGACTGGGGCACGGAGACGCTCGGGCTATTCGTCCGGGAGCCGACGGGACGTGCGGGCGCCTGGGAGAAGGTGGTCCCGATCGCCCTCGCGGCCCGGGCCCGCGCCCGCGCCCGGGGGGATTTCGCCGAGGCGGACCGAATCCGGGACGAGCTCGCCGCGGCGGGGATCCGGCTCGAGGACCACGCGTCCGGCACTCGATGGGAATTCCGGGAGCCGAGTTGAGAACGACGGATCGATGCGCGGGTTCGGTTTCACCGAGCATGGCGGGAGCGACCGGCTTCGCTACGTCGAAGTTCCAGAGCCGGAGCCCGGCCCCGAGGAGGTACGGATCCGGGTCCGATCGGCCGGGTTCAACCGGCTCGATCGGTTCACGCTCGCCGGGATACCGGGCGTCAACGTGGAACTTCCTCACGTCCTCGGGTCGGACGGCGCCGGCGTGGTCGACCGGATCGGTTCCTCCGTCTCGGACCTACGGCTAGGGGCACGCGTGCTCCTGAACCCGGGGATCTGGGATGGGACGTGCGACGCCTGTCGGGCTGGCAACGAGGCGCTCTGTAGGAACTACCGTATTTTGGGAGAGCACACACAGGGAACCGTGGCGCCGTTCGTGGTCATCCCCCGTCGAAACGTCCATCCACTCGCCGATCGGCTTTCGTTCGCCGAGGGCGCCGCCGTGCCACTCGTATTCGAGACCGCCTGGCGGGCACTCAAGACCGTCGGCGGGATCGCTCCTGGGGATCGGGTCGCGATTGTCGGGGCGGGCGGCGGCGTGGCGACGGCCGCAGTGCAGGTATCGAAGTACCTCGGCGCGACGGTCGCAGTCGTTTCCCGGTCGGCCGCCAAGGAGGGACCGACCCGGCGCCTGGGCGCGGACGATTTCCTCGTGTTCGACGACGAGCATCCGCTCGATCGGGTGCTCTGGCAGTGGAGCGAGAAACGGGGAGTGGACCTGATCCTCGACTCGGTCGGGACTCCGACCGTGGGCCGATCGGTCCGGTCCCTCGCCCGGGCTGGGCGAGTGGTCGTCATCGGCGCAACGGCAGGACCCACCGTGGAGGTGGACCTCCGTACCCTGTTCTGGCGCCAGGCATCGATCCGGGGAAGCACGATGGCGGGTCCCCGCGAGTTTCTCGAGGTCCTTGACCCCATCAACGCGGGTCGGTTACACGCGGTGATTGATTCCGATTGGCCCTTTGAACGGGCTGCGGAGGGATTGCTCCGCTTCGATTCCCCCGACCTTTTCGGCAAGATCGTGGTCTCCTTGCCGGACGAAACCGGGTCTTCGAACTGACCCGCGTTCCTTACCGCCGGCCGGGCCACCGGTGACGAACAAAGGCACAGTTAAATACAGGAACCCGGCCTTTTCAAGCACGTGACCCGTTCATTGGGCAGTCTCTCTCGAGCGGGAGGCAGGCCGCGACCCTATTTTGACCGAAAATTGGGCGGCAAGATCGCCCTGATCGCGGTGCCGATCGTGATCGTGCTGATGGCGTTGAGCTCTGCAAATCTGGCCGCAGAGTCCGCACACCTATCGCCCCGGTCGCCGACCACCCCCTCGGTGGTTTCTCCCGGGCCGTCGCTCCCTCACGCGTCCCCGAAGGCTCCGTCGACCGTCCTCGCCCCCGCCGACGACCCGGTGACTCACGGCGATCTCATCGTTCCGAGCGGCGTGACGATCACGATCGTTCCGCTGAGCGGGACGCAGACCTACTACCAGGGCGGGAACATCACGGTCGAAGCGGGAGGGACCCTCATCGTCCGGAACACAACCATCTCGTTTGTCCAGTTCATCCTCCAGGGTGAGCCGATGGACGCCGCGATCTCGCACATCTATCGGTTCATCGACGCGGGCACGGTGGAGTTCTACAACTCCGGGATCACGACGAACACCGTGACACTCAACGCGATCCCCAAGCTCTTCGTGAACATCACCGGGAATTTCACCGCTTGGAATTCCTCATTCGAGTTCCCCGGTTGGCTCGTGGTCCACGGCGCATCGGCGGTCGCGACGTTCAACGGATCGACGATTGCGGCGAATCCGACTATCGATGACCTGACCGAGACCCAGACGATGTACAACGACAGCGTCTACGCCCCCGCGCTGAACGTCACGGGGGGCGCGACGTTCAACTGGTTCGGGGGGACGTACGCGGACCCCTACGCGGACAACACGACCGCCAGCGGGTTCCCTTCCTCCCAGCCGATCTCGACCACAACGTACCTCTGGCTGAACCTGTCCGCCGATCGCGATGTGGCGAATTCCCAGTTCTCGGTGCCCTCGGGCACGACGCCGGAGGAGCTCGCCCAAGACATGCTCTACCCGAGCCAAGCGACGGCGATTACGCTGACCGCCGACTTTGACAACACGGGGACGAAGTCGGTCAATGCGACCGTCACTCTCGAGTACGCGGGAACGACCTACGCCTTCGGCAACCTGACCTTCCCGGTGGGATCCGGTGTCGCGACGAACGTCACCACCCCGGACGCCCCCATCCTCGCGGCGATGTACCTCGAGGGATCCGCGTTCTACCTATCGGCGGCGGTGAATTTCACCACGTTCAGCGTATCCAATGCGAACCTTCATGTCAATGTCACGAGCCTCTCCTTGACGCTCACCCCACGGCTCGATTACAACCTCTCCGTCTCGGGACCCGGCACGGTGCTGAACCTCGTGAACCTCGAGCTTCCGTTGACCTGGAACGTCCCGGACCCGAGCAAGCCGTGGGACTCGACGAAGCTTGCCCTCGCGGACGGGGCGACCGCGAACTTCGTCGGGCTCACGACCTCGAACCCCATCTCGACGTTTGGGTACACCTCTGCCGTCTCCGTGGCTCCGGGGACAACCGCGAACTTCTACCGGTGGGCTGAGCTTGAATTCCTTGGGGGGCCGAACCCGCCGACGATCGGAGTCTACGACGCTTCGGTCCTCGCGGCGTACTCCTACGACACCACCCAGTCGAATAACGCCACGGCGAACGGCCTCCTGACCAACCTCACGGGGAAGGGCAACCCGATCTACGCCTACGCTCAGTACTTGGCGGGCACCAACTCCCAGCTCGGATACAACGTGAGCGGACCCTATGGCGTCATCCCGATTATCCTTCCCGACAGTCAGCTAACGAGCTCCTCCGCGCCGAACGGAGTCTACCTCGGAACGTTCCACGTTTCCGCCCGTCTCCCGTTCCTGAAGGCGATCCAGTGGTTCTACGGTTCGGTCTCCCCGTACCCTCAGGGGGTCGCGAGCAATACCCCGTCGTACGGAACCACCGACGTCTGGCCGTCGACTTACTACCCCCAGTACGTGGTGACCCCCAGTATCGGGGCGATAGCGGTCACCGCGAATGGCACGCTCTCAGCCAGCAGCTCGGCCCGGATCGGGCAAGTGCTCGGTCTCAACGTGACGTTCACCAACAAAGGGGACGCCCCAGTCTACAGTCTGCTGGGCCTGATGGCTTGGAATAACACAACGAAGGTAAGCGCCCCCTACGGTCTCATGACCTTCCTCAACGCGACCACGGTAAGCGGGCTATCGCTCTGGGGGGGCGAGTCCTATGTCGCCCACTTCACGTGGTTCATCAACGATTCGAACCGTTCACTCCCGGTCGACCAGGGGTCGCCGTTCCTCCACGAGTTCTTCGGCGCGCTCTACTGGATCGCGAGCCCGATCGATTCGTACTACGGGGTTAAGCCATTCTACGTGAACGTCACGATCGAGCAATCGCAGATCCGTATCGTCTCGGCGTCGCCGGCCCCCACCCCGGTGGTCCTCAGCGCTTCCTACGTAACCACCGGAGTCGTGCAATACAATGGTTCCCGGGACGCCTCCATCTTCCTCTACGCTGTCCCGACGGCCGCCTCTCCCATCACGCTGGGCTCGACCGCCGCGCTGCCCGGGGCGTTCAGCATCGTATGGATTAGTCCTCTATCGAACGTCCTCAGCCAGGGGACAACGTACACCCTCGAAGTGGTGGCCACGTACAACGGGGTTTCGACGACCTACGTGATCGGCTCCCTGACGGTCCCGTCGGCGCCAAGCCCGGTTTCGAATTTCCTGTATGAGAAGATCCTCGGCCTGCCCCTCTGGGTCTGGCTCGCGATCGCCGCGGCGATCGTGGTCGCCGTGGCCGCGTTCCTCCTGTTCGCCCGCCGCCAGGCCGCGGGTAAGCTCGTCGAATGCGGCGAGTGCGGCAACCTGATCCCAGAGGACGCGACCGTCTGCCCGAAGTGCGGCGCCGAGTTCGAGCACGACCTCATCCGCTGCAGCCGATGCGCCTCGACGATCCCCGCCGATTCCAAGGTCTGCCCGGAGTGCGCGGCACAGCTCCTCGGAAAGCCGGGAGAGGCCGACCCCGAGCGGCAGGGCTACGCCGACTTCACCGAGCGCTACCGCGCCGAGGCGAAGCGGGAGCTCGGGGAGAACTATAGTGAAGGGGCGTTCTGGGACTGGTGGAAGCGCCAGCCGTCGTACACCTCCTTCAGCCAGTGGAAGCTCCAGCAGGGAACGGGCACCTCGCGCGCCGGCATGACCGCACCTCCCGCGGCCTCGCCGGTGGAAGAGACGAAGACCGTCGTCTCGGGCGCGCCCCCGGGCGCCGGTGGCGCGGCCCCGAGCGTCGGGGCCCCGCCGCCCCCCTCGCCCCCACCGGCCCCCGTGACGCTCACCGGAGCTCCCGCCGCGCCGCCTCCCGGCGCACCGGCGGGTGGCCCGCTGAAGGCCTGCCCGAGCTGCGGGAAGGAGATCCCGCCCGAGTACCTCGTCTGTCCGTTCTGCGGGGCCGTGACCCAGTAGCGCACGGGCCGGCGGAAAGTCGAACCTCTTCCCCCATCCTTTATTCCGTCCCGAGCTTGCGATGCTCGCCGGACCATGGCGGGGGATATCGAGCGCGGGCGGCTGAAGCTCGAGTGGGCCCGTACCCACATGCCGGTCCTCGAAGGGATCCGCCGCCGTTTCGAGTCCGAGCGGCCGTTCACCGGCCTAACGATCTCGGCGGTGCTCCACGTCGAGGCGAAGACGTGTCTCCTCGCGCTCGCCTTGCAGGCCGGAGGGGCCGACGTCCACCTGGCGGCGGGCAACCCGCTCTCGACCGACGACGACGCGGTCGTAGCGGTGCGCGAGGCGGGGATCGAGACGCTCGCGGAGAAGGGCGAGTCGCTCGCCCGGTACCGCGCAGGGATCCTGGCGATGCTCGATGCCGATCCCGACGTGATCATCGACGACGGGGCCGACTTGGTCGCGCTCGCCCACACCGCGCGAAGCGAGCGCGGGAAGATCCGCGGCTCGACCGAGGAGACGACGACCGGCGTGACGCGCCTCCGGGCGCTCGAGCGGGCGGGGAAGCTTAGATTCCCCGCGATCGACGTCAACGATGCTGAGATGAAGCACCTCTTCGACAACCGCTACGGGACCGGCCAGTCGACCCTGGACGGGATCTTCACCGCGACGAACCTCCTCATCGCGGGGAAGGTCTGCGTCGTCGCCGGCTACGGCTGGTGCGGTAAGGGGGTCGCGTCGCGGCTCCACGGCCTTGGCGGCGATGTCGTCGTCACCGAGGTCGACCCCGTCCGTGCGCTCGAGGCCCGGATGGACGGGTTCCGCGTGATGCCGATGCTCGACGTTGCCCCCTCCGCCGACCTCATCGTCACGGTCACCGGCACGACCGGGGTCGTCCGCGCCGAGCACCTCCGAGTGCTCAAGGACGGCTGCCTCCTCGCGAACGCAGGGCACTTCGACGTCGAGGTCTCGAAAAAGGACCTGGAGCGGCTCGCAGTGAGCCACCGCCCGGCCCGCCCGAACGTCGAGGAGTACCGGTTCGCGGACGGCCGCCGTGCCTACCTGCTCGGCGAGGGACGGCTCATCAACCTCGCTGCGGGGCAGGGCCATCCGGTCGAGATCATGGACCTCTCCTTCGCCCTGCAAGCCCTGAGCGCCGAGCACCTGGCTAAGTATGGCCGCTCGATGGAGCCGCGGGTTCACCCCGTGCCGGCCCCGCTCGACCGGGCGGTCGCCGAGGCGGCGCTGGCCCCGATGGGCGTCCGGATCGACCGACGGACGGAGGAGCAGGAACGGTACGCGACCGAATGGGAAGGTGGAACATCATGAGCGAAACGAAGGTGCCGAGCGACCTCAAGTACACGAAGACGCACGAATGGGTCCGGGTGGAGGGGGACACGGCGACCGTCGGGATCACCGACCACGCACAATCCCAGCTGACCGACATCGTGTTCGTCGACCTGCCGGCCTCCGGGAAGACCGTCACGAAGGGCGGGAGCGCACTCGTCCTCGAGTCCGTGAAGACGGTCTCCGACGTCTACGCCCCCGGGAACGGTACGATCACCGCCGCGAACACCGAACTCAAGGCTCACCCCGAGCTCGTGAATCAGGACCCGTACGGGAAGGGCTGGTTGTTCAAGATGAAGCTCTCCGGCCCGATCGACCCGGC
>JASHQX010000112.1 GCA_030038895.1 Thermoplasmata archaeon | reverse complement strand
CGGTGAACGCCGGCACGATCCGCGTGCGGCGCGGGTCGGCGAACCGGGTCTTGAGGTCCGTCAGCTCGTCGACGATGAGCTGATCGAGGCGCTCCGGCGACGCGAGGATCTCGCGCAGTCGCCGGATCAGCGTCTCCTTCTCCGTCTTCTCGGTCTCGACCGCCTCGCGCTCGAGGGCGGTGAGGCGGGCGAGGCGCATGTCGAGGATCGCCTTCGCCTGCTCGCTCGAGAGGAGGAACTTGCCCATCAGACTCGTTTCGGCGACCTGGACGTCCTTCGACCGGCGGATGATCCGGATCACCTCGTCGATGTGGTCGATCGCGGTGAGGAATCCCTCGAGGAGGTGCAGGCGTTCCTCGGCCTTCCTTAGCTCGAAGCGCGTCCGACGGGTGAGGGTCGAGCGCCGGTGGGCGAGGTGGAGCTCGAGGAGGCCCTTGAGCGGGACGACGCGCGGCTCCCCGTCCACGAGGCAGAGGTTGATCACGCCGAAGCTCGTCTCGAGCGGGGTGTGCTCGTAGAGCCGGTTCAGGACGATTTCGCTCGGCGCGTCCCGCCGGAGCTCGAGGACGACGCTCGTCCCGTCCCGGTCCGACTCGTCCCGAAGGTCGGTGATCCCGTCGATCCGCTTGGTCTTGACGAGATCGGCGATCAGCTCGAGGAGCGCGGCCTTGTTGACCTCGTACGGGACCTCGGTGATGACAACCTCGTCCCTGCCGCCCCGCTCGCGGAGCTGGGCGGTCCCGCGCTGTCGGATCATCCCGCGCCCGGTCTCGTAGGCCTCGCGGATTCCCTCCGTAGAGAGGAACCCGCCGGTGGGGAAGTCCGGTCCGGGAAGGAGCTTCAGGATCTCGTCGAGCGACGCGTCGGGCTTCCGCAGGAGGAGGAGCAGGGCATCGACGACCTCGCCGAGGTTGTGCGGGGGCATATTCGTCGCCATGCCGACCGCGATTCCGGCCGAGCCGTTGACGAGCAGGTGGGGCAGTTTCGAGGGCAGCACGACCGGCTGCTGCAGCGAGCCATCGAAGTTGTCGGTCCAGTCGACCGTCTCCTTCTCGATGTCGAGGAGGAGCTCCTCGGAAAGCGTGCTGAGCCGTGCCTCGGTATACCGCATCGCTGCCGGGACGTCCCCGTCGATCGACCCGAAGTTTCCCTGACCGTCGATGAGGGGGTAGCGCAGGCTGAACGGCTGGGCCATCCGGACGAGCGCGTCGTACACTGCCATGTCCCCGTGCGGGTGGTACTTGCCGAGCACGTCACCGACCGTGCGCGCGCTCTTGCGGTAAGGCCGGTCGTGGGTCGCGCCCGACTCCCACATCGACCAGAGGATCCGCCGCTGGACCGGCTTCAGCCCGTCACGGACGTCGGGCAGGGCGCGCCCGACGATCACGCTCATCGCGTAATCGATGTACGACCGGTGCATCTCCTGCTCGAGCGGCCGGTCGTGCACCCGGTCCTGCGGCGGTTCCGGTGGGGCCGGAGCGGCGGGCGGCGTCGCGCTCATGCCGGTCCCCCGGCGGTCGCGCCGAGCTGAGCGGAAAGAATCCGGTCCGCGATCTCGAGGAATGCGTCCCGGCGACCCGCCGGGATCGTCGCGCCGCTCGCGACCCGGTGCCCCCCGCCTTCCCCCCCAACCCCGGCGGCAGCCTCGCGGCACGCCGTCGAGAGATCGAGTCCGCGATCTACCTGGCGGAGCGTTCCCCGCGCGCTCACTCTCGTGGGGGCGGACCCGGCTTCCGTGAAGACGAAAACGGGTCGTTCGGGGGGCAGGAGGTAGATCATCGCGAGGCCGGCCTGAGTACCCGCGAGCGTCACGTCCGGGCTCTCGAACCAGGTAAGGAATCGCATCGAATTAACTCCCCCGTCCTCGATGCGCCGCAGCCCGCGGAGGATTCCCGAACGCCACTCTTCCTCCGCCGATCGGACGCGTGCCGCGGCCGTGGGATCGCCGAGGGCGAACGCGACGCCGACCCCGGGGATCCCGGCGCGTCCCGCGGCGTTCTGGAGGTTCGAGAGTTCCTCCACGTCGAGGCCGACCTGAGGGGCGTACCACCGCTCCTGGTCGAGCACCCCGGCGAACTCCGGGAGCACCTCCGACTCTGCGAGGTGCGCCTTGAGCGCGCTCGAGAGCCGCTGGGACTCCTCCGTGGAGAGCTCGTGCGGAGAACGGGCCGTGTCGATACCGAGGCCACGGACGAATCGGGCCGACTCCTCCGGGCGCCCCGAGAGGCCGCGGAAGAACGGGTCGATGCTAGTCGCGATCGCCCCGGCGACGGTGCGGCCGAAGAGGGCGAGCCCGACCCGGCGCACGAGGACCGAGCGGCGGACCGCCTCCTCCACGAGACGGGCGTTCAGCCCACGGAACCCTCCTACGTGCTGTCGATCCCCAATCGCGCCGGATAGCCCCCACGGGGCGTTGTCCCAATTGCGGGGGTCGAGGAAGACGGTGAAGAGCCAGGTGAGGGTGGAGGCGGAAAGTTCGGACATTCCGTCGACGCCCCAGTCGAGC
>JASHQX010000111.1 GCA_030038895.1 Thermoplasmata archaeon | reverse complement strand
ACTCCCGGGAAAGCGTATGAGGCCGAGATTCTCCGGGAGGGCCGCGCGGTTGTGGTCTAGTGGTTAGGACGGTAGCTTCCCAAGCTACCTACTCGGGTTCGAATCCCGACAACCGCATCCCGCGGGGCGCTCACGGTATGTCCGAGCCGACCGGTCGACCGGACCCACCCCCTCGTCTGCTCGTCTTCGCGGGTCTTCCCGGCACCGGGAAATCTTCGCTTGCTCGTGCGGTCGCTGAACGGTTCGGCGCCGTCTGGCTTCGCGTCGATTCGGTCGAGGCCGCGCTTCTAGAATCCGGCCTCCCTCGCTCGTTCGAGACCGGCCTCGCGGCCTACGTCGTCGTCCGGTCGCTCGCCCGCGATCACCTCGCGCTCGGACGGGATGCCGTGGTCGACGCAGTTAACGGGGTCGAGGAGGCCCGGTCGATGTGGCGGTCGCTCGCGGCGGAGACCGGGGCGCGGCGGTTCGTCGTCGAGGTCGTTCTCTCCGACCGGGCCGAACACCGCCGTCGGGTGGAGTCGCGCGCGGGGTTGACGCCGCCGCTTCCGGCCCCTACATGGGACGAGGTCGAACACCGGGAATATCTACCGTGGACGGAGCCACGATTGACGGTCGACGGGGGGCGGCCGGTCGTGGAGAACGTAGCGCGGGTCCTTGCGTACGTCGCGCCCAGCGGACCGACATAGTATAGGGCCGGTCAGTCGCCTCCCACTTACTTCGGGAGCGTCGCTAGGCCGAAGTCGAAGGTGGGGGCTCGGGTCGTCGACGTTCCGGACCGGCCGTCCCATCAGGAAGCCGGCTGAAGCCAGAACTCGTTCCCGTCGGGATCGAGGAACCTCGCGACCCAGCCCCACGGAAGCTTCTTCGGGGGCATCGAGAAGCGGACCTTCCGTCGCCGGAGTCGGGCGCATGCCTGCGTGAACGGCTCGTCCGTGACTAGGAGGATGCCGGTGTTGCCGACCTCCGACCGGGGTGGCTTCTTTCCCGGACGACCCCCTACCTCGCACAGGTGAAGGAGGAACTTACCGGAACGATCGCCTACCGTGGTCCAGTGCTCCTCGTCGTCGGCGAACAGTCGGAACTCGAGCGTTTTCATGTACCATCGTGCCGACTTCTTGCGGTCTGCGACGGCCACCGCTACGGAAACGGGCCGGAACGACATCGCCAACGGAGACCCAATCTCCGGGAGTATCTAATGTGCGACGGCGAGGACCTCTGCCCGCGTTTCCGAGGCTCGGAGCCGTTCCGGCCGCCTCCCCCCTGCCTGTCGGTCCGCCGGGAAGTAGGTCTCCACGAAACAGAGCCACTTGTCGATCCCACGGGAAAGTTCGGTGAAGATGTCGGCAGTGTTCGCGTCGTCCGCCTCCTTGGCACGATTTTCGGACGGGCGCACGTCGACACGAGGGCCGAGACGCGCCCCGGCGTGCGACGACTCCGATAGCGGGTCCACGACCCCGACGGAAGGACCGAGGCGATAGATGCCAGCCTCAGGTCCCGGCTGCCTGACTCGAACAGGCGACCTGAGGATCTCCACGGGGGCTGCCGGAGGCCCGGCAGTCTCGCCTACAGTCCCCCGCTCTACCACTGAGCTAAGCCGGGACGCGGAGGGACCAGCGGGTTGAGCTATTAATTCTTCTCGGAAAGTCACGGCCGGTGGGACCCCCTCGGGACTCCCGACCCCGACCACGCGTGCGCGGGTTTCGGCCTCAGGGAGTACCGTGTACCAGAGCCCGGATTTGAAGAGCGACCTCCTCGGGAGTTCCACGCGCGTTAACCGGGCGAAGCAGGCTGCGCTCGCGGTAATAATCGAGGAGTGGAGCGGTCGCTTTCGCGTAGACATCCAGGCGGGTCGCGACGGCTTCGGGAAGATCGTCCGGCCGCTGGACGAGCTCCGAGCCATCGAGGTCGCAGCGGCCCGGGATTCGAGGAGGCCGACTCTCGACATTGTAGACGGATTGGCACTTCGGACAGATGCGTCGTGCGGACAACCGCTGAACGAGGATCTCGTTCGGTATTTCGAACGAGACCACCGCGTCGACCGGCGAGATCCGCTCAAGTGCCTCCGCCTGGCTCCGGTTGCGGGGAAACCCGTCGAGCACGAAACCAGAGGCCGCGTCCGGCTGGCGGAGCCGATCCTTGAGGATCCGGAGCACGAGTTCGTCCGGCACGAGCCGCCCGGCTCGGATGTAACCGTCCGCCTCCTGGCCCAGGGGGGTCTGGGCGGCCACCGCGGCACGGAGCATGTCCCCGGTAGAAAGGTGGGCCAGCTTCTGCTCGCGTGCGAGCAGAACCGCCTGGGTGCCTTTGCCCGCCCCCGGCGGGCCGAGGAACACGAGCCGGCGCACGCCGCCCGGACCCGGGTGCGGGCTTAACGGGTTCGGGGGGCCTCGATCTCTCACGGATCGACCTGGCTGCCCTGGAACCGTTCTCCGACGACCGCCGCCTCGAGGTTCGGGAGGTCACGCCCGTTCACGACCCGGAGCGAGATCCCGGCGCGAGCCAGGAGGTCGGCACCGAGCCGATCAAACAGGAAGTTCTGGCCGGCGTCCGTCGTCGTGGCGGCATGCACCATCGCGCGGAACTCCTTCCAGTGGAGGCGCTCGATCCGGCGCGCGGTCGGGTCCACCCGGGGGTCCCGCTCGTAGACACCGTCAACGTCCGTGGCGTTGACGACGCGGGCCGCACGGCTACGGACCGCAAGCAGGGCTGCCACACCATCCGTGGTGTGCCCCGGCTCGGTCCCCCCCAGGATAACCGGGGAGGCGTTCCTCAGCTCCAGGATCGCCTCGACGACCGTCGCGGGCGGCCGGGCCGGGCAGGGCGGCCCCACCCGTCCCGCGAGAAGACGGGCATGTAGCCGGGTGACTTCGATCCCGATCTCGTCGAGCTCGACCTCGGTCAATCCGAGCTCCCGGCCGAGACGGATGTATTCCCGGGCCGTCCGTCCTCCCCCCGTCGTGACGAGCAGGGGCAACTGCTGCCCCAAGCGAAGGAGCCGACCGGCCAAGTCCTCCACGTAGGCGCGGTCTCCCTCTCCCGTCAGAAGGACCGAGCCGCCGATCGACAGTACGACTGGGTCCGGTGTGGTCCGGGTACCCTTCGGCATCCGGGCGGGGCAGGGTCCGTCGGTATTTGCCTTTCCGCGCCACATTCAAGAGTCGGAGTCCCTCCCGGAGGATGTGGCGGAAGACCTCGCCCGGGCGAAGCAGGCCGCGGCTCGGTACGCCGTTCAGAGGTTCGTCCGAGCCGGTCAGAGGATCGCGCTCGGAACCGGATCGACGGCGGCGTTCGCGGTCCGGTCGCTCGGGGAACAATTTCCCGACGCCCCGTTCGACTGCGTGGCGAGCTCCCAGGCGACCGAGGAGCTCGCCGGTGCGCTGGGGATCCGCGTCCGCCCGCTCCGGGGGGACGACCGGTTCGACCTGATGCTGGACGGCGCGGACGAGGTCGCCCCTTCCCTCGACCTGACGAAGGGAGGTGGAGGCGCCCTCTTGCGGGAGAAGCGGCTCGCGAGCCTGTCGGACGAGGTGGTGATTCTGGTCGACCCCACGAAGCTGGTCGGAGCGCTCGGCGAGCGCTCGCCCATCCCCATCGAGGTCGTCCCGTTTGCTTCCCCCGTGGTCGAACGGGAGGTCGCCGATCTCGGGTACCGAGTGACCCGACGGATGGGCCCGGGGGGAGAGCCGTTCCGGACCGAGAACGGGAACGAGATTCTCGACCTCGTCCCGGGTACGCCTCTCGGTAAGCCGAGGGAGGCGGAAGCGGCGCTGCGTCGCCTCGTGGGGGTCGTGGAGACCGGCATTTTCGTCGACGTCGCCGACTGGCTCGTCATCGGCCATGCCGACGGCACGGTCGAGGAGCGCGCGCGCCCCTCCCGCCGAGCCCGCTGAGAAGCCCCCCGTTCGGCTCGTCGGAGCCGTTAAACGCCCGGGCTCCTCGGGGAGACGCCCAACTCACGGGACCAGGGTCTGTATGAAAGGCAAGTACATTCACACTCGGGTCGACGACCGCGTAGGTCACATCGAGATCGCAAAGCCGAAGGCGAACACCTACGACCTCGACATGATGCACGAGATCGACGACGCAATCGAGGAGATGCGATTCGACGACTCGGCCCAGGTCGTCGTCCTCGAGAGCGGGGTGCCGGGGTTCTTCAGCGCCGGCGCCGACATCGAGATGCTGAAGAAAAGTCAGCCGGACTACAAGGCGATGTTCTGTCTTCACTGCCAGGAGACGCTCGATAAGTTCGCGAAATCCCCCAAGGTCGTGATCGCGGCGATCAACGGCCACTGCGTCGGCGGCGGGCTCGAGATTGCGCTCGCCTGCGACCTACGAATGATGGCGAAGGATTCCGGCAAGATCGGCCTCCCCGAGGTGACGCTCGGCGTGCTCCCGGGCACCGGAGGGACCCAGCGACTTCCCCGCCTCGTGGGCACCTCCCGTGCGCTCGACATGATGATCACCGGTAAGCTCCTCACTCCGGAAGAGGCACTCGCGATCGGGCTCGTGAACTACGTCTACCCGGCGGCGACGTTCGCCCAGGACGTCCAGGCGTACGCGACGGCCCTCGCGCACGGACCGGCCCGCGCCGTGAGCCTGATCAAGCGCTCGGTGGTCGAGGGGATCGAGATACCGCTCATTGCAGGGCTCGCGCTCGAACGGGAGCTGCAGAACCGGCTCTTCATCACGGAAGATGCGAAGGAGGGCCTCACTGCCTTCACCGAGAAGCGCAAGCCGAGCTTCAAGGGCCGCTGAGGTTCCGAGGAAGTACTTAAGGAGAGGATTCCCTAGGAGGGTCGCCGATGGCCGAGACGCCGAAGAGCCTGAAGGAAGGCGGCACGATCGAGCCGGTGCGCGAGATCCTGTGGGGGTCGGCGGCCGGCGTGCGGAAGTACGAGACCGCCGACGAGCTGCCCGAGGATATGCGCAAGCTCGTCGTCAAGCTCATGGTGGTCCAGGCGGACACGGAGTTCGCCTCGATCCAGCAGCACCGTCCCTGGCTCGACCGAGCCCCGACCCTCGAGGATCGCTGGATCGAGTCGCGGATCGTCGCGGACGAGGCTCGCCATGGCCTCCAGGCGTGCCGCATCCTGCGCGATTTTGGCGAGGAAGGCCAGAGGTACATCGACGAGCTGCTCGCGAAGCGCGAGGGAGAGCACAAGCTCGACGCGTTCAACATGAAGTTCGACCGGTGGAGCGACGTCGGCGCCTTCACTTGCCTCGTTGACCGCGTCGGCGTCTACCAACTCCGCTCTTTCCAGGAGTGCTCGTACGGGCCGCTCGCGCGCGCGATGCCCCTCATGCTGAGTGAGGAGCAGCTCCACCTCAACTTCGGTGCGAGCGTTCTGCGTCGAATGGTCACGGACGGCGCGAAGTACTACGGGTCGCTGGCGGAGGCCCAAGAGGCCGTCCGTAAGTGGTACCCGCGTTCACTCGACATGTTCGGCCACTCGAATTCGGAGACGAGCCGCCGGGCGATCGAGTACGGGCTCAAGCGTTGGACGAACGAAGAGGCCCGTGCCCGCTACATCGAGGAGGTCCGGAAGCTCCTGACTCCGTACGGGATCGAGCTGCCCCCTCCCGAGTTCGACCGGCACGTGCTGTAGCGAACCCCGCCGTAGATCCCGGCGGGGCCGGCCTCACGAGACCCGGTGCGCCCCCGGGCCCGGACGAACCACCTGCGTCTGTTCGACCCCGGGGAGCCGGACAAGTCGCCGACGGATCGGGCCGACGTACGGCTCGAGCGCGAAAACGTGGACGTGGGCTCCCGCATCGTGCGTGTAGGCGGCCCGGGGCCGCCCGGCCTCGCGGTTGATCGCCCGGACCTCCCCAAGAACGGCGCGGGAGGTGGCCGTGAGGTAGTCGAGCGACGGGCGGGTCGTCTCGCAGACCTCGCGGAAGCTGTCGCACTCCTCCATCACGAGCGGGAAGAGGCGGTCGGGGTCGCGTGCGCCGATCGCTCGGCGGATCGCCTCGAGCCGCCGTGGGACCTCGGCGATCCGGTCGGCGTACGCCGGGCTCGTCGCGACCGTCTGCTGCATGGCGTCCGAGCTACGGACCTCTTTGACGGGCGCGTTACGGACCCGGACGATGATATCGAAGAGCCGCGGCCAGTAATCAGGAGGGTAGACCGTCCGCGCGTAACTGTCGAATCCATCCGCTCGCACTCCGGCCCGCCACTCGACGAACCCTCCGAAGATCGATCGCGCGGCACTGCCGGAGCCGAGCCTCGCAAGCCGGGAGAGGCCCCGGTCCGATTGCGTGACCCCGAGGGCAGCAGTCGCGGCACCGGCCAGGGCAGCGAATCCACTCGCGCTGGAGGCAAGGCCGGTCGCCATCGGAAAGTTGTTCGAGGAGGTCACCTCCGCTCGTTCGGACCGGCCGGCGAGCGTTCGGACCCGGTCGAGGAGTTCCACGACCCCCTGGCGCGGGCCGGGGGCCGCGATCTCCCCATTGAGGACGACCCGGTCGTCGGCGAGCCCGGGATCGAACCGCACGGTGGTCCGCGACCGGAGCCGGTCGAGGGTGACGGAGAGCGACGAGTTGTACGGAAGGGTGCGCTCGACATCGCGTACCCCCCAGAACTTCACGAGGGCGATGTTCGGCGGGGCCTCGTAGGTCGCCACGAGATCCCCCCGGCGCGCCATGCGAGCGAGAGCCGAACGACCGCGCGCAGTACTTATCCGCACCGACCGCTCGGGAGGACGTGCCCCGAACCCCGGCAGAGTCCGAACCCCGTCCGCAGCGTCCCCGACCGGATCTCCTGCGAGCTTCCCGACACGGCTTCCACCACGAGATCGGTTTCCGGATCGACCACGAGCTGAGCGGGAAGGGGGTCTGCACGGTCACCGGTCGGGTCGAGACCCGGCACCTGAACATCAACGCGGTTGTCCATGGCGGGGTCTACGCGACCGCGCTGGATACCGCGATGGGGGCCGCGGTCGTCTCCCTGCTCAGGGAGGACGAGACGGCCGCGACGACGTCCCTCTATGTCGAGTACCTCCGGGCGGCGCGCGAGGGTGACGAGTTGACGGCCCGGGGGGAGGTCCTCCGACGGGGCCGGCACATCGCGTTTGCCGAGGGAAACCTGTTCGACGCCGAGGGACGGCGTTTGAGCCAGGCGCGCGGAACGTGGTACATCTGGTCGTCGGCCGGCGACCGCGTCGGGACGGTGCCGGAACACCGGCGGCGCTAGCTCGCGAGGCGCTCGCCAAGCCGTTCGAAGAGGGCGAGGCGCTCGAGCCCCTTGGCGATCCCGCGAGCGGCGTCCGGGTACGGGTGGTCGTGGAAGTACGCGCGCATCTCCTCCCTGCGTCCGAGCCCGGCGAACGGGAGCGTCTGCTCGAGCAGGGCCGAGAGGATGCTCGACCCACGGAACGTCCGGGAGAGCTCGGGGAGGTGCTCTTCCAACCACGGACCGACGAGCGGCCGACCGACCGGGTTCGCCGCCGCGTGGCTGACGACATGCAGGACGTGGCCGCGGTTGATCTCTCCTTGACGGACAAGGTCGAGGGTCGCCGCGACGAGGGACGGCTCGCCGCTCCATGCGAGGGCGATCCCGAGACGGAGCGCCTCGCCCTCGGGGATCGGGCGCGCGAGCGCCCGGCGGATCTCGCGGTACCCGACCTCCCCCTCGGTCCGGGCTCGCGCGATCGCCACCGCCCGGCGGAGGTCCGGGTCGAGCCGGTCCCACTCGACGAACCGATCCGAGAGGCTCCGCGCGAACCCGTCGTCGATCCGCACGCGAGCCTGCGTGATCCGCTCTCGGACGATCCGAGTCGATTCGGGCTCCCCCGACCGACGATCGAGGCCGACCAAGGCGGTGACGTCGGCGAGGTAGGACCGGGCGACGTCCACGTTCGGGCCTCCCCGGGGAAGCGCGAGCACGAGGGTGGCCAGGGTTTCCGCAATCTCATCGACGACCACCCGGTCCCCCGTAAGGCCGACCGACCGGACGAACCGCTCGTACGTCGGCCAGTCGGCGTCGCCCGAGAAGACGAACGCAATGAGGTCGTTGAGGACAATCCAACGATCCATCGGGGAACGAGCGGGGAGCGCCGTACGGAGGCGGTCAAGCAATGGAGGGCTGTAGTGGACTCGGTAGAATCCGACCGCGCCCGGGTTGAGGTGCACGATCGCCGAAGCCGGAACCGGGATCGTCTGTTCGCGGGTGTCGAACAAGTGTCGCTCCCGATGCCCGTCGACGTCGAGCGTGAGCGGGATGGGCCAGGGGGCTTCGTCCCGCACCCGTTCGTAGGTGAATCGCCGTTGGATGAGATGGAGGCCCCCGGGAACCTCCTCGGCGAAGATGACGGGCATTCCCGGGCGGTCGACCCACGGGCTGACGAGCCGGCTAACGTCGGAGCCCGAGCTCGTGGTGAGCGCATCCCAGAGGTCTTCGGTCCGGGCGTTCCGGAACCGGAAGCGTTTCAGGTAGTCAGTAACCCCGGAGCGGAACGCTGACTCGCCGAGGTAGGAGTCCAGCATTCGGAGGACGCTCGCTCCCTTGCCGTACGTGATCTCATCGGTGACCTGCCCGATCTCCTCGGGACCGGTCGCCTCGGTGCGCACCGCGTGAGTCGCGAGGAGCGAATCCCCCTCGAGCGCCGCGCGCATCCCCCACGTATGGAGGACGAAGTCGGAGAACGGGTCGAACTCGGGCGCGATCCGATCGGTGACCTTTGCCTCGAGGAACGTCGCGAAGCTCTCGTTTAGCCAGATGTCCCCCCACGAGGACATCGTCACGAGGTTGCCGAACCATTGGTGCGCGATCTCATGGCAGATCGTCTCGAAGACGTCCGAGCGCGCGTTGGACGCCGAGGAGTCCTCGATCAGGAGTCGCATGTCCCTAAAGCTCATCGCGCCCCAGTTCTCCATCGCTCCGAATGCGTGCTCGGCGACCGCGATCATGTCGAGCTTCGGAAGCGGGTAGGGAAGGTCGTAGTACGATTCGTAGGCGTGGAGGATCTTCGACCCCGCCCCGGCCGCGAAGCGTCCGGACTCGCCTCGACCCGGGGGAGTGAGGACTCGGACGGAGACGCGTCCGGTCGTGTCCTCGACCTGATCGAACTCCCCGATCCCGAGGTAGAAGAGGTACGTCGCCATCGGCGGGGTTGGGGCGAACGTCCACTCGCGCGTCCGTTCGAGGGTCTGGATCCGCTCGGCCGGGCAGTTCGATACGGCCTCGAGGTCGGCCGGGGCGCGTACCGTGAGGAGGATGCGGGCCTTCGCGTCGGGGCGGTCGACGCACGGGAAGATCCGCCGCGCACCAATCGGCTCGCATTGGGTCGTAAGGACGTACCCGTCGCCGTGTCGGCATCGGTACAACCCGACCAGCCGCTGCGGGTCGAGCTGGCCTCGGAATTCGATCCGTATCGTGGCGGCCCCCCGTGATCCGAGGGAGATCGCGAGTCGGTGACGGCCGGGATCGAGGTGGAACGGCGTTGGCGCGCCGTTCTTCAGAACGGCCCGGATCTCGAGATCCTCTGCGTCGAGCTCGACGGGATCGGAGCCCGGGCCGAGGTCGAATCCCACCGATCCGCTCCACCGGAGCCTCTCGAAATCGACGTCGAGGTGAAGCCGGTACTCCGGTATCAAGGGTCGGGCCTCGTCTCGCACCTCGGAACCACCGGGCCGGGGCCGGCGACGCGTCGCCGCACCGAGCGAGCCGGACATCCCCTACCCAAAAGTACTTTGGCGACGCGTCCCGGAAGCGACGCGAGTGGGGCCGCGACGCAGTCTTAAATAGACCGCGTCCGTCCAAGAGGTCGGCTGACGGCCATAGCGGTGGGGAAACACCCGGTCCCATTCCGAACCCGGAAGTTAAGCCCACTGGCGTTCCGCGCGGTACTGAAGTGCGCGAGCCTACGGGAAACGCGGAAAGCTGTCAGCCTCGGGAACGGGGTTTCGGGCTGGCGATAGGCTAATCACGGTGGACGAGTCGTTGGACTCGATGCTGCTCGGCGCGCACGTCGGCATCGCCCGGGGACTCCCCGACGCGGCGCACGAGGGCCGTCGGATCGGGTGCGATGCGATCCAGATCTTCTCGAAGAGCCCGCAGATGTGGGAGGGTCCCCCGATCGTGTCGGAGGCGGCGATCGAGTTCCGCAAGGCGGTCCGCGCGGAGCGGATCCGCGCCACCGCGGTCCACCACGGCTATCTATTGAACCTGGCGACCCCGAAGCGACCGATGCTCCGCCGGTCCCGCCGCGCGTTCCTGGATGAAGTCCGCCGGGCCGAGCTCCTCGGAGTCGACGCGCTGATCTTCCATCCCGGCGCGCACCTCGGCTCGGGGATCGATGCGGGCCTCGCGCTGATCGCCGAGGGCCTGAAGGAGACCCTCGAGGCGGTACCGGACGGGAAGGTCCGACTCACGCTCGAAAACTCCGCGGGCCAGGGGACGACCCTCTGCTCGACGTTCGAACAGCTCGCCCGGGTGCTCGTGACGGTCAACGCTCCCGGTCGCGTCGGCGTGGTGCTCGACACCTGCCACCTCTTCGCCTCCGGGATCGATTTTCGGACGGACGAGGCGTACGGCCGGATGATCGACGACCTCGACCGCGCGTTCGGCCGGTCGGCGGTGCGGGCGTTCCACCTCAACGATGCGCAGGCTCCCCTCGGGTCCCGGCGGGACCGGCACGAGAATATCGGCAAGGGATCGATTGGTCTCGACGGGTTCCGCCGTATCGTGAACGACCCGAGCTGGAAGGACGTACCGGGATACCTCGAGACCCCGCTCGACGGACACGACTACGAACGGTACATCGAGGATCTCGGCACGCTTCGCTCGCTCCTCCTGTCGAGCGGAACAGAACCGCCGGCCCCGACTCGTCCTCTCAAGAGCCCGCGGCGCGCCTCAACCGTCAAATAGACAGCCCTTCCTGCGCGCGCCGCGAATGGGGGAGGAGATCCCGGCCGGGCGGATCGCCGAGCTCGAAGCGACCGCTCGTGAGATACGGCGCGACATCATCCGCATGACGGCCGCGGCCGGTAGCGGCCAACCCGGCGGCAGCCTTTCCGTCACCGACCTCCTCACCGCGCTCCTCTTCGAGGAGCTACGAATCGACCCGAAGAATCCCGACGCGCCCGACCGCGACCGGCTCGTGCTGTCGAAGGGACACGCGGCGCCGGCCCTCTACGCGGCCCTCTCGCATCGGGGCTACCTTCCCCCAGAGGAACTCCTGACGTTGCGACAGTTCGGCAGTCGTCTCCAGGGTTTCGTCGACCGCAGGCATCTCCCGTTCGTCGAAGCGTCGACCGGAGGTCTCGGGCAGGGGATCGGAATGGCGGTGGGTATGGCGCTTGACGCCCGGCTCGCGGGCCGGTCGAGCCGGATCTATGCGGTGATTGGCGACGGAGAGTGCCAGGCGGGGCCTACGTGGGAGGCGCTGATGGCCGGGGGCCATTTCCGGCTTTCCAACCTGGTCGTCCTCCTCGACCGCAACGGCCTCGAGACCGAGGGCTCGACCGAGTCGATCCTAGGGATCGAGCCGATCACCGACAAGTTCCGGGCGTTCCGCTACCATACCCTCGAGATTGACGGCCACGATTTCCGCCAAATCCTTGGCGCACTCGCTGAGGCACGCCGTACGACCGACGTTCCCACCGCGATCGTCGCGCGCACGGTGAAAGGGAAAGGCGTGTCGTTCATGGAAGGCAAGTCCGCCTGGCACGGCAAAGCTCCGAGCCGCGCGGAGGCCGAGCAGGCCCTCCGGGAGCTCGAGAGCCCGTCGGGGGGAAGTCCCCGATGAGCGCGCCGGGAAAGCGGGAGAGCTTGCGCGAGGCCTACGGCAAGGTACTGGTCGAGCTCGGGGAACGGGACCCGAACCTCGTGGTCTTCGACTCCGACCTCTCCGGCTCGACCCGGACGATCCTCTTCGGGCAAAAGTTCCCGGACCGGTTCTTCAACGTCGGCGTGATGGAATCGACGATGATGACTATGGCCGCGGGAATGTCCCTCTCGGGTCGGACGGTCTTCGCGAGCTCGTTCGCGATCTTTGCTGCCGGCCAGTCCTACAACTACGTCCGCCAGTCGATCTGCTACAACCACGCGAACGTCAAGATCGTCGCGACGCACGGCGGGCTTCTTGTCGGGGCTGACGGGGCGACCCACCAGATCGTCGAGGACATCGGGCTGATGCGCGGGCTTCCCGGGATGACCGTCATCGTGCCGGCCGACGCACCGACGACCCGCACGGCGGTGCGGGCGGTCGCCGAGCGGCCCGGCCCCGCGTACGTCCGGCTCACCCCCGAGGACCTTCCCGTCGTGACAGACGGCCGTTTCACGATCGGCAAAGCCAACGAGCTCCGGGGGGGCTCGGACCTCACGTTCGTCGCGGTGGGATCGATGGTCGCACGGGCGCTCGAGGTCGCGGAGGAGCTGGGACAGGTCGGGGTCTCGGTCCGGGTCCTCGATCTCGCGTCGGTCAAGCCGTTCGACGAGCCAGCCCTATTGCGCGCCGCACGGGACACCGGCGCAATCCTGGTCCTCGAGGAGCACTCGGTCCTCACCGGAGTCGGCGCCCTCGTCGCCTCCACGACCGCGGAGAACTATCCGGTTCCGGTGCGACGGGTCGGGGTGCCGGACCTCTTCGGCGAATCCGGCGAGCCGTGGGCGCTCCTCGACCGGTACGGCATGTCGAAGGAGAGGGTCCGGGAGGAAGCGTGGGAGCTCCTCCGGGCGCGGGGGAAGGTTCAGTAGGCCGCGCGCGTAGGGGAAGAGTACGATGCAGCTGTTCCTGGATACGGCGAGCCTGACCGAGATCCGCACGATGTGGGACGTCGGGATCCTGGACGGGGTCACCACGAACCCGAGCCTGGTCGCGAAGGAGGGGCGGAAGTTCGAGGAGGTCCTCCGCGAGATCTGCGCGCTCGGGGTTCCGTCGGTCTCGGCGGAGGTTGTCGCGACCGACACCGACGGGATGCTCGCCGAGGGACGCCG
>JASHQX010000110.1 GCA_030038895.1 Thermoplasmata archaeon | reverse complement strand
TGGGGACTCTTAGCGGTCGAGGGAGTGCAGTACTTGCACCCCAGCCCCGCCGTCGTCGCTGCCACATACACGGCCCACGTATACGTGAACGGGTTGCTGGCTCCCCCGGGCCCGGTCGAGCTCCCGTGCAGCGTGATGTTGTCCGTCCCCACCGCCGAGAGAATGTACGAACCGCTCGCCGAGCTGGACCCCGGCGTGTAGCTCTTCTGCGACACCCCGCTGCCATACGTAATCGTCATCGGGCCGTTCGACCAGCCCACCGTCGGTGGCACGCCGACGTAGCTCGCCCCGACCGTGACCGTCGCCCCGACACCGACCCACGGCTCAAAGCCGCCCGAGCCGTTGCTGAATGTGGTCGAGATCGAGGGGTACGTCCCGTAGGAAAGGTTTCCGAAAGAGAGGTTGACATTGACTGGGAAGAGGCCGGCGGTTCCCGTGTGGAGGACTCCACCGGTGTCGGTCACCGAGGGAGCCATCACATAGAGTCCCGCGGTCTGGTATTGATGGACGAGGGTCGGGCTCGCGGCAGAACTCGTAGTCCCGTCGCCCCACGCCACGGAATAAGTCTTTACTGTTTCTGGACCTGAAGGAATCACGGTCCCCGCAAATGCCTCGAGGGCCGAAAGCTGAGTATACTGCTGTCCGTAACCTGGCTGTTGCGCGACGAACAGCGAGACGTCGTTCGCCGTGGTCGCGCACGCGCTCGACGGCGTACATACCGTCGACGTCTTCTTCGTTGCGGCCACCGATTGCAATCCTAGATACCCGGCGCCGGCCACGACGATGACCACGACGACCAGGATGACGACCGCAATGGTCGGAGACATCCCTCGTCGGCCCATCCGCGCGGTCGAGGTCGGAGTATTCGTCGTTGTTCCAGAGCTTGCGCTCATAGCTTACTGCGTATTCCCCCCGTTATCCCTAGAGCCTGACTCGGTACGCCCAAGCTTGCTCCCTGGGTCGGCGGGCAAAACCCGCTGCCCGTATATATACTATTGACAAGTCCGGTCGATATGAAGGAGCGGCGAAACGCCGTGGCGTTGGCCCCGTCGCTGCTCAGCGCCGACCTGGCCGATCTGGGGTCGGCGATGGAAGCCGCGGAGAGTGCGGGGGCTGATGCCTTCCACGTCGACGTCATGGACGGGCACTTCGTCCCAAACATCACCTTCGGTCCGTCCTGGCTGGAGGCGATCCGCCGCCGGACGCACCTCCCCCTCGACATCCACTTGATGATCGAGGCGCCGATCCGGTACCTCGACACGTACGCGCATGCTGGAGGGGACACTCTCGTCTTTCACGCCGAGGCAACGAACGATCCGAACGAGGTGGTGCGAGCGGCGCGCAAGCTCGGCGCCGGGGTCGGAATCGCGATCCGTCCCGAGACCCCGTTGGATCGTGTCGAGCCCTTCCTAGCCATGGTCGACGAACTCATCGTCATGAGCGTGAACCCCGGTTTCTCGGGCCAGAAGTTCATCCCCGACTCGCCTGCCAAAGTACGCGCGGCTCGGGCTGCGATCGACCGGGAGCGCCTCGACGTAGAGCTCTCGGTCGACGGGGGGATCACTCCCGAGACGGCTCGGTGGAGTGTCGCCGCGGGGGCGTCCTTCCTTGTCTGCGGGAACTCGGTCTTCTCCCACGGAGCGATAAGCGCAAACCTCGAGGCGCTCCGGGCCGCAGTCGAAGAAGGGCGGAGGGATCGAAGTGAAATTCGCTGAGCTCGCTTCCGCGTATGAAAAGCTCGAAGGGACGCACAAGCGTTCCGAGATGCGGGCGATCCTGGTCGACCTCATCCGACCCCTTCGGCCCCCCGAGCTCGCCGAGGTCATCTACCTCTCTCAGGGGATGTTGCGTCCCGAGTTCGAAGGGGTCGAGCTCGGCATGGCGGATTCGCTCGCGCGACGCTCGGTCGCCGAGGGCACCCACACCGAGGAGCGGCGCGTCGCGGAGAAAGTGAAGGCCTCCGGCGACCTCGGGACCACCACTTCCGAGCTCCTCAGCGGGCGTCCCTCGTCGGGCTCCGGGCCCTCGCTCACGGTGAGCGCGGCGTACTCCGCACTGACGCGGATCGCCGAGGCAAAGGGGGTGGGCTCACAGGAGGCGAAGATCCAGGTCCTCGCCGATCTCATTTCCCGGGCCACCGCAATCGAGGGAAAGTTCCTGGTGCGCTTGGTCCTCGGCACGCTGCGCGTCGGGGTCCGGGAGATGTCGATTCTCGACGCGCTGGCCGTCGCGTTTGCCGATGGCTCGAAGGAGGCCCGGGCCAAGGTCGAAGGTGCCTTCAATCTCTCGAGCGACCTCGGGCTCGTCGCGAGCGTGCTGGCCGAGAAGGGGCTCGACGGGCTCCGGTCGGTCACGCTTGAGGTCGGCCGGCCGATCCGCCCGATGCTCGCCGAGCGGGAGCCGAACCTGCACGACGTGCTCGAACGGATGGGAGGGACGGCCGCTCTCGAGTACAAGTACGACGGGCTCCGGGTGCAGGCGCATATCCCGAAATCCGGGCCGGTCCGGCTGTTCTCCCGGCGGCTCGAGGAGATCAGCAGCCAGTTCCCCGAACTGGTCGACGAGCTGCCGAAGGCCGTTCATCGCACCCCCGCGATCATCGAGGGAGAGTGCGTGCCGATTGAGCTCGATACCGGGGAGATCCGGCCATTCCAAGAGGTCTCCCGACGCCGGGGTCGCAAGTACGACCTCGAGCGGCTGCAGGAGGAGGTCCCGGTCTGCCTGTTCACGTTTGACGTATTGCTCTCGGACGGAGAGCCCGTCTACGAGCGGCCGTTCCCGGAGCGGCGCGCCCTCCTGGAGAAAATCTTGCGGCCCACCGAGCGGGTCCGCGTCGCAGTCCAGACGATCGTCCACGATGAGGCGGCGGCAACGAAGTTCTTCGAGGAGGCCGTCGCCGCAGGGGGCGAGGGCGTGATGGCGAAGTCGCTGAAGCCCGGCAGCAGCTATCGCGCAGGTGCCCGGGGGTTCTGGTGGATCAAGTACAAACGCGAGTACACGGCCGGACTCGCGGATTCGATCGACGGTGTGGTCGTGGGCGGCTTCCTCGGTCGCGGGCGGCGGGCCGGCGCCTACGGGGCGTTTCTGCTCGCGGTGTATGATCCGAAGCGCGACCGGTTCGAATCATTCTGCAAGGTCGGCACGGGGTTCGACGACGCGCTCCTTGCCGAGATGCCGAAGCGACTCCACCGGTTCGAGACGGACGAGCCCCCTCCGGAGGTCGACACGGGCCTCGTTCCCGACCGCTGGATGCGGCCGGGCCTCGTCCTCGAAGTGCGGGGGGCTGAGCTTACGCTCAGCCCGATCCACCGAGCCGCCTTCGGGGCCGTCCGGCCCGAGGCGGGACTCGCCCTGCGGTTCCCCCGATTCACCGGCCGCATCCGCGACGATAGGTCGCCGACGGATGCCACGACGTCCAAGGAACTCCTCGAGCTCTACCGTTCCCAGGTGCGTCAGGCGACCCCGACGGAACAGCCGACGGAGGGTGACACAGCAAGCTAGGCCGGCCCCGGGCGGTCGGGCGGGACGCCACCTCGGCGAACTTCTCTTTTCCGCCCAAAGACATAAGAAGGGCCGGCCCGCTCGCGGCAGGTCGGGAACGGGCCATGCTGGTCGAGATGACCGAACTCCTGGGACGCCAGATCTACACTCCGGACGGACGCCTGCTGGGCGAGGTCGACAATGTGGTCGTCGACGTCGAGTCGGCCAAGATCGACGGCATCTACGTCGAGGAGTCGAGCCCGATGTTAGTCGAAGATTCCCGGCCCGTCAACGTCCCGTACCGGTGGGTGTCGGCGGTCAACGACGTGGTGCTCCTCAAGTACTTCCCGAAGCGCGTCTCGGTGAAGAAGTCCGCTGCGCGCGCGGCGAAGGAATCTGAGCCCGTCGCCCCTGCCGCGCGCTAGCGCCGCGGGGATAGCCAAGCCCGGTAACGGCGCAGGACTTAAACGTCGGTCTTTCGGGACCGGCTGAGAGATCCTGTCGCAGAGGCGTTCGCCGGTTCAAATCCGGCTCCCCGCATCGCCCCACCCGGGTTCTCCCGTCGGGCCCGCGAGGCTTTGGCCTCGTCCCTCCGTGCGGACGCCGTGCGGCGTTCGGAGCTTGTTCGACTTCTCGACCGGCTCCCTGCCCCTGCCCGCCCCCGGGCCGAACTCGAGCAGGTCGTAACGCCGGCGGAGGCGGCGGCCGATCTCCTACTCGCGGCGGTCCGTCTCGACGGATTGGAGAATCGGGCCGTGGTGGATCTCGGCTGCGGGACCGGTCGCCTCGCCATTGGCGCGGCGCTCCTCGGCTCCCGCCCCGTCATCGGGGTGGACGTGGACCCCTCCCTCGTGCGAACGGCCGAGGCGTCGGCGGCCACGGCTGGAGTAGACGTGGATTTCGTTGTGGGGAGAGTGGAGGAGTTCGATCGTCCAGCGGAGCTGGTGCTGATGAACCCTCCGTTCGGCGCGCAGCGGCGGCACGCGGATCGACCGTTCTGGGAGCGGGCCTTCGCCCTCGCCCGGCGGTCCGTCCACGCGTTTGCGCTCTCCGATTCCCGAACCTTTATAGCACGCCGCGCGGTCGCGCGCGGCGCCCAAGTGCTCGAACTGCAACCGGTCGACTGGAAGTTGCCGCGGACGTTTCCGCACCACACCCGCCGCCGGGTCTCCCTTGCGGTCGATCGGTGGGCGATCCGAACCGAGCGGTCCCCATGAGCGCGCCCGAGCTTCCCCGTCTCGTACTCCCCGGCGATTATCTTGGCGCAGCGGAAGAGTTCCTTCCCGGCCGAGGGACGTACGAGGATCGGGGCCGAATCTATGCGTCGGTGCTCGGCACGGCCGCGGTCGATCCGCGCGACCGCACCGTTCGGGTCGAGCCGAAGAACGCGATCCCCGAGATCCGAGACGGAGACTTGGTGTACGCCCGGGTCGAGGAGCTGAAGACTGCGATGGCAATCTGCACGGTCCTCGCGACCGCGACCAGCCGCCGGACCGTTCCCGGTTCTCCAGAAGGTACGGTACACATATCGAAGGCCCGCGAGGGTTACACTGAGTCGCTCTCCGGCGAGTTCGCCGTCGGCGACATCCTCCTCGCCCGCGTCCTCCAGGCCCGGCCTGCCGTCAAGCTCTCCACGGCCGCTGCCACCCTCGGCGTCGTCTCGGCTCGCTGTCAGGCGTGCCACGCGCTCCTCACGCCGGGTCCGAAGGATCTGGTCTGCCCGCGATGCGGCCACCGGGAGCACCGAAAGCTCGCGAAGGGCGTCCCGCCGGGAGGCCCGGCCGCGCATGAACCGGCTGCCGAGTAAGGAAGAGCGGCGGCTCCGCTCACTCGTCCAGGCTCACGACCGCTGGCGCGGACGCGAGGTATTCAACCTCCTGCCGAGCGAGAACGCGATCTCCCTGGTCGCGCGGCGCTACCTGTCGAGCGACCTCGCCGGTCGCTACACCCTTCCGGTCGTAACGGAGTTCGACGGGGAGACGATCGACAATAGCTACACCGGCACACGGTACACCGACCAGATCGAACAACTCGCGAACGCCGCGGCGACCCGGGTCTTCCGGGCCCGTTTCGCGACGACGCGACCGCTCTCCGGGCACATCGCCGCGCTCTCCGTCCTCGCCCCACTCCTCCCGCGGGGATCCCGGATCCTGGCGATCCCGTCCGCCGAAGGGGGGTACGATGGGTACGCTCCGGGGTTCCTTCCTGCCCTCCTCGGGTACATCGTTCGTCCCATGCCCGCCGACCGGCCGGGATTCCGGGTGGACGCCGAGTCGGCCATTGAAACGATTCGTCGGGAGCGACCGAGTGCGGTCGTGCTCGGCCAGAGCTTCCTCCTGTTCCCGTACCCCCTCCGCGCGATCGCGAACGCGGCCCACGAGGTCGGCGCCCTCGTTCTCTACGACGGCTCGCACGTCCTCGGCCTGATCGCGGGCGGCGAGTTCCAGGACCCGTTGCGCGAGGGGGCCGACGTGCTCTTCGGCAGCACCCATAAGTCGTTCCCCGGGCCGCAGGGGGGCCTGATCGTCACCGACCGGGACGACCTCTTCCACGAGCTCGACCCCGCGCTTGTCTGGCGGACCTTCGACAACGCGCACTGGAACCGGATCGCGGGGCTCGCCCAAACGCTCCTCGAGCTCGAGCGGTGGGGTCCTGAGTATGCCAAGACCGTGATCGCCAGCGCGCGGGCGCTCGGGAAATCTCTCTCCGACCTTGAGGTTCCGCTCGTCGCAGCGGATGACGGATTCACCCGGTCTCACCAGCTGCACCTCGACCGGGCGAGGTTGAGGAAGGACTGGTCGCTCGGCGCGGGGGCGCTGGCCCGCCGACTCGAATCTCAGCGTCTCCTGATCGATCTCGCCGGCCGAATCGGGACGGCCGAGGCGACACGCCTCGGCCTGCGCACGGACGACATGGCGAGGCTCGCCGACCTCTTCGTCCGCGCGGGCCGGAACGAAGAACGGGTCGGCCCCGAAGTGTTGCGGTGGCGGAGGACCTTTCACGACCTCCGATTCCGCTGAACCCGGCGTCGTGATCCTCTCTCGCTAGCGACCCAACGGAACGCGTCGGCGGGCCGGGTCGTCCCTGTCTACGAAAAAGAAAGGGTCCGGAAAGGGTTGGTCACGGCCGGGAGAGACTCGGTCTACTCCATTCCGTGCTCGCTCTTCCCGTGAGCCGCGAGCTCCTCGGGAGTGGCGAACGATTTACCACAGACGCTGCAGACGTTGGCGCCGGCCCCGGGACCTGATGGCTGACCGCCGCCCGGCTTGCCCTCCCACGCTTGCGGAGGCGCCGGCTGGGCTCGACCACCGAAGACCGCACGACCCAGGATGAACGCCACGATCATCCCGATGATCAGGCCCAGGACGAGCAGGAGCGTTCCGGCTCCCGCGCTACTCAGCCCCGAGATCAGGGTCGCGTTCGAGTACGAGGTCGCGTTGACGTAGATCCGCGGCACCTTCGATACCGTCAACGTCGCGTTGAAGTAGTGCGTGATCGGCGTATAGGCGGTGGTAACCACCACCGACGCCTTGTACGTTCCGGGCGACGTGACGATCCACGTGGCGTTCGTCCCGCTCGTGCTGAAGCTCTGCGCGAAGACCAGCGCGCCGGTCGGGGAATAGATGTCGAGCGCGACCGCTGAGATGAACGATCCCGAGAAGGCTACGGAGACGGTCACGTTCCCCGGCGTGATGACCGCGCTCGGGTTCGGCGAGGCGAGGTTCGCGCTGAGCGGGGTCGCGAGCGACAGGAACGACGACGAGGCGAACGCCGAGGCGAGGGTTCCATTCGATGCGCCCGGTCCCACCGGCGTACCGATTCCATCCACCCCAACGAAGACCTGCATGGCGTACGTGTCGGTCGGCCCAGGGATGAGTCCGTACGACTCGTAGGTCAAGCACACCAGCGTTGTGCAGGCGAAGTCGGTCGGGCTAAAGGTGAACGTGTAGGTCGTCTGTCCCGGAACGACGGTGACCGGCGTCGACGTGAGGAAGTCTGGTCCGATCCCCAGGAAGGCCCCTTCGACCCCGATCGTCAGGTCCGTGATGTCGACGAAAATCGTGGTCGTCGTCGGGTCGATCTGAGCGTTCGTCACGGTGATGGTGAAGTTCTGAGCGTAGCCGTACGGCACGTAGCCGGGCAGGATCGGCGTGATCTTCACGGCGACGCTCGTGGGATACTGCGAGAGCACGATGTACGACCAGCTGTCGACGAGTCCGGGCGGGATGGGATTGAAAACGCCCCACGTGGCTTTCGAGGCGTTTCCGTTGAAGGGCAGGTAGCCCGTGAGGTTCGTGGGAAGGTACTGGACCGTGGAACTCGTCCAACCACTATTGCTCACGTTGAGGGTTATCGAGAAGTCGTACGTGGTCGAGTTGTACGGCACGGTGATCACGCTGGGATGGGCCACGCTAGTGGTGTACATCTGGCTGAGAACCGGCACGAAGCTCACGCCGTAGGCGTTCGTCGTGTTCACCGAGTTCGAGATGCTGAGACTGTCGAGGAGCTTCCCCGCGAACGAACCGTCCGTCACCGAGTTGTTGGTATAGTTCAGGTCGAGCCAGCCGCCCGCGAACGTCAGGTTACCCGGGCTCGTATCCGTCGCTGCGGCCGGGGCAAGCGTTGACAAGTTCGCCGCGGTCCACGCGACGGTAACCACACCCGTAAGTGTGAACGGAAGGCCGGTGTAAGGCACCGGCGCGTTGGTCAGTCCGATATCATAGATCGTGGAGCCAAAGGTCGTGAACTCGTACCCCCACACTTGGAAGACCAGGGTAACCGGGTTGAAGTACGGTTGAAGATCATCGCTCACGATATACGACCCGCTTGAGCCCCCACCCGCGGGAGCGCCGTTCTCGGTGACATTAACGAGAAGAACGACGTACTGGGGAGTGGTGAAGATGTTGCTGCAGGCAGGGTTGGTGCACGCGATGCCAGCGGCGATGAGATTGGTCTCGTTGAGGGTGACCGTCCAGGTCGCTCGGGAATACGGTATGTGGGCGGCCCCGAGCGTGTAGTTGAAGGTCACCATCGAGCTGACATAGGCGCCCGCAGTGTCCTTGCCGGTCGTATTGACCGTTCCATTGAAGCTGATGTTACCAAGGTAGGCGAAGGTGCTGTAGTCGTACAGCTGCAGAACCGTATCCGTGTCGTTGTTCGTCCATCCCCAGGAGATGTTGGTGGTGAAACTCACGGTGGTCCCGACCGGTGTGAACGCCGTCCCATACGCGCTGTCTGCGGGGTTGTTGTCGATCGCCGGGGCGGTGATCGAACCCTGGGCAAAGGTCCCGACGAACGCGGTCGTCACCATCGCGGTGCCGTACGTAGAGCTCCAGGAGTACGTAGTGGTCGAACCCGCGGCCTCGGTCGCGTTCACCGTGAGGTCTATTGGAGTTCCGTTGGCGGGAACAGTCCCGGTGCACGAGACGGACGCGCAATGGAGAGTCGCCTTGCCCAGAGTGAAGTTCCAAAGATAGTAGGAGTAGGGGACCCCATTGTTGACCCAGGTGTGAACGTTCGCCAGATTGACGTCACCGGTGAGGTAGATCGGCTGCGCGAAAGGAGCGCCAGAAAACGCGTAAGCCAACGTGACCGTCAGATTCGTGTGTGTGTTGTCGACGGGTGCGTAGGAGATGTTCACGAAGAACGAGACGTTCAGTGGCAGAGCCGTGAATGTGAACGTCGGACCGGTGTAGGTCGGTGGAGTGAGGTACCCATAGTAAGCAAGGAGATTGGGCGGGAGATTGTTGTTGATCCCCACGGTAACGATCGGGACATAGGGCACCCGGGCCAGAGGAGTGGGTGAGGCCTTCACAGCTGGGGCGGCTGTCGCCCCACTGGAGTGGCCCGACGCAGCGTGTGGTGCGAAGGGTACTGCGCCTAGGACGAAGCCTGCCACCACAAAGACCGCGACTAGTCCGATCCCAAGAGCACGCCACGTGGCCCCGGTCACGCGATGCATGTCGCTCGCGAATGAATTACCCTACTTAAAGCTCGCGTTTACTTCTTATTTCCAAGACCGGGAGAGCGGGTCGTTCCTCTCGTATTGTCGGGGGCGACGGCGTGCGACGACGCTGGGTCCGGGGCGTACATCGGACTCGCCACCGAAGAAGGAGGGATGCGAAACGACCTGCCTCCAGGCTGACTTCATTTGTTAGGGGACATCGCTAGGGCAGATGGGATCGATCGCACTGACTGGGACCCCCGGCACGGGAAAGTCGACGGTCGCAAGTCGCCTGACTCCCCACGTACGGACGCTCGAGGTCCAGGAGTTCGCCCGGCTTGTCGGCGCTGGGTGCGGGAGGGCGGGAGAGACCGGCCGTGCGGAGGTGGTCGATCTCGACCTCGCCACACGGGCCTGGCGCGCCGGACGCGGGTCCGACGTGGAAATGCTGGTTGGACACCTCTCCCACCTTCTACCTATTCGGGACACCATCGTTCTCCGCTGTCACCCTCGGGAGCTCGCGCAGCGGCTGGCGAGGTCGCGCCGGATGTCCCTCCTCGAACGC
>JASHQX010000109.1 GCA_030038895.1 Thermoplasmata archaeon | reverse complement strand
GAGTGACCCCACTTGTTCGCCTCCTCTTCGAGGTCCTGCATCGCGGTCGACTCGTGGATGAGGAGGGTCGCGCGGTGGGCGAGCTGGCGGACGGCATCGGACGGGGCCGTGTCGCCGGAGTAGACGATCGACCGGCCCGGCCTCGGCGGGCCCATCACCTCCGAGGGATGGATGACGCGGTCCCCGACACGCACGGGCTCCCCCGCTTCCAGGCGGGCGAAGTCCCGGCCGTGGATCCCGAGCGAACGGGCCAGTGGCCCGTCGAACCGGCCGCGCTTCGGTCCCTCCTCAATCCGGTAGGCAAGGGTCGGGACCGGGTGGTCCGCCTTCGCGGTCCGGATTGAGTAGCCGTCCAGCTCCCGGGACTCGCCGGGATGGAGTGAATGGACCATGACCGGAAACCGGAGGGTGAAGTAGCCCATCCGGAGCGCCCGCCCCACCATCTCCTCCGCGTCCGGCGGACCGTAGATGTCGAGCGGCTCGGTGCGGTGATTCAGGGACATGCTTTGGATGAGGCCGGGGAGCCCGAGGAAATGGTCCCCGTGGAAGTGGGTGAGAAAGACCCGCCGCACGCGCATGAACGACGCACTCGACTGGAAGAACTGACGCTGGGTCCCCTCTCCGCAGTCGAGGAGGACGAGCTCCTTCTCAAGGTCGAGCGCGATGGCGCTCGCCGACCGCTCCTTGGTCGGCCAGGAGCCGGCCGTCCCGAGAAACGTCAGGCGCATCGCCCCTACGCACCGCCGGCCGGGTAAAAGGTGGAGGGGGCGGGGCTAGGAACTCCCCGGTCCCGCCTCCAAACGTACCCCGGTGGCGCAGGCAAAAGGGGAAAAGGAGGTCCCCGGTGGGTCCGGTGATGGTTGACTGGGACCGGGTCGAAGAGGACCGGTCGAAAGGGTGGGACTGGGACAAGATCGCCGACGACCCGAAGGTCGGCTTCCACCCGGATACGTCGGTCCGCGAGCCGGGCCGCGCCCTCCGCGCGCTCTACCACCGTCAGCGATCACGCCAGCGGCGGCAGGGTGAGGAGCCGAAGGCGGCCGTTTCGAGGAAGACCGAGGAGAGGCACGAGCAGCGCTGGACCCTCGCCCGGGCCGGCTACCTCCTGACCCCACTCATCGGAATCTGGTTCCTCTTCGCCTTCTTCATCCCGTCCCCGGTTGGGCTGATTGTCTCGGCGATCCCGTACCTTGCGCTCGCCCTTGTCGTGGCCGCCTTCCTCCTTTTCTTCGGGCTCTGGCGGACGGATAGGGAGCGCTGGTCGAAGACGTTCCGCAACACGCTGGTCGTCGGGGTCGTGCTCGGCCTCGTCATTTCCGGGGTCATCGCGCTCGGCGGGATCCTGTTCTTCGGGTGCCCGTACCTCCCGTCCGCCTCGTCCGGCACCGCCGAGCCCGGCGGGGGCTGGACATCGTACTCCGCCTCCGCCTGGCAGCAGGGGGGCCAGCCGGTAATGTACTTCTACGGCGCGACCTGGTGTCCGTACTGCTCGGCGAGCAGCTGGGCGCTGTGGAAGGCGATGACGGAGTTTCAGAGCGGTTTCGACGGTTCGACCAGTGGGATCCCCGGAACGAGTTTCTACTACTCTAATCCGGGCGACGTCTATCCGAGCACTCCCGAGGTGGTGCTCGGCTCCGCCTCGGTCAGCTCCCCCGCGATGGCGTTCCAGGTCTCGGAGTATTACTGGACGCTGACGAACGGCGCCACGGCCGGCACGTTCCCCGGCACCTCGAACTGCGTCCAGCAGGCCTACGTCACCGCCTACTCTGGCGGCTCGATCCCATTCGTCGTCATCAACGGCCAGTACGTTCACTCGGGCGCCTCGCTGATCGACCCGTCCCTGCTCTCCAGCTACGCTGGGTCCGGGGCCGGCACGGTCGCCTCGGGCGTCCTCACGGAATCCGGGACTCCGTGGTCGATCGTGCAATCCCAGGCGGGCTGGATTTGCGCGTTCATCATCAAGAGCGACGGGTACTCCTCCGTCTCGGCGTTCCTAAGCGCGAACCCCGGGCTCAAAAATCCCGGGAGCTATCAGTGGACCTCTGGGATGACCAGCCTCGTGAATGGCGATCTGAGCTCGATCGGCTAGCGGCCGGCCGCCATGAAGACCCGTACGCTCTGGACAACGCTCTACCTCACCACCGGGCTCGGCCTGATCACTTCGATCTACGCGGGCCTCGAGACGCTCGACACGAGCCTAAGGAGCAGCTGCACGATCAACTCGTTCTTCTCCTGCTCGGCGGTTGACTCGAGCGGCCGGACGACCACGCTCGGGATCCCGGATGCGGCGATCGGCATCGCCGGCTTCATCGCAATACTCGTGGTGGCCGCTCTCGCCGAGCGGCACTCCCGCGATCTCCGGTACTTCTACACGCTCCTCTTCTTCACGACCGGCGGGGTCGCGTTCGCGAGCTACTTCGCTTACATCGAAGTTGCGGAGATCCACGCGCTCTGCCCAGTTTGTACGACCGCCTACATCTTCGGGATTCTGACCTGGGTGGCGGCGATCGCGCTCACGATGCGGGTGAGCCGGAAGATCGCCGCCGCCACGCCGGCGGTCCAAAAGAGCGCGGCGTAGCTCGATCCCTGCCGGGCCGCACGTCGCGAGGGCCGGGACCGACTTTTCCCTCGGGCGGCCCACCCGCCTCGCCGGTCCGGGTTATATACCCTACCTAGTTCGGCGGCCCGGGTCGCATATGCCAACGGACTACGAGACGCTCGCGGCAGGGATCGCGATCGCTGGCGGACTCATCGGTACCGGCATGGCCCAGTCCGGGATCGGAGCCGCCGGGATGGGGATCATCGCCGAGAAGCCGGAGAAGTTCGGCCAGGTCCTGTTCTTCTTCGTCATCCCCGAGACGCTCTGGATCATCGGTTTCGTCCTGGGGATCATCCTGCTCTTGGGCATCCTGTAGCGCCAACTCGCGCGTCGTATGACCCTCGAGGACCTGGTCGACGAGATCCGCCGCCGCGGCGAGGCCGATCTCGCAAAGGTCGCCGAGGAGCGCGACCGGGTCGCCGCGGAAATCGCGGCCGACCGGGACCGGCGGCTCGTGGAGATTCGCGCGGAGAGCAAACGTTTGATCGCCCTCAAGACCGCGCGGGATCGCACCCAGCGGGTCGCCGCGGCGAAGCTCAGGGCCCGCAAAGTGATCTACGAGGTGCGCGAGGCCCGGCTCGGCCGCGCGGTGGAGGAGACGCGAACCCTCCTCCGTGACTACACCCAGTCGCGCGACTACCCCCTGGTCCTTCGGCGGATGTTCCAGACCGCAACCTCGACGCTAGGTAAGCAGGTCCGGGTGAGCGGTCGCGGCGAGGACGCCGCGGTCCTCCAGAAGGTCGCCGGCCATTCGTTCGACCCCCGCCCCCAGCCGATCCTAGGCGGCCTCGTCGCGGAGACCCCGGACGGGAGCCGCCGGCTGAACCTGTCGTTCGACGAGCTTCTGCGCCTGCACGAGGACCAGGTCCGCGAGCTTCTCGCCTAGGAGGGGACGGTGGCGGGTTCCCCCTACGCGAGCGCGCTCGGACGCCTGAAGCCGGAGTTCCCCGCGTTCCTGACGCGCGGGATGTTCCAGACCCTCCTGAGCTCGAAGGACGTCAACGATCTCGCAAAGCTGCTCGAGACGACCCCGTACGCTCCCGCGATCACTCGTTCTCGCGCGACCCACTCCGGCTCGGCGCTGGTCGAGATCGCGCTCAACCGAACGCTCGTCCTGAGGAACCGCCACGCTTTCGAGTCGACCCCGTTCGCGGGCCGCCAGGTCGTCACCGCCTACCTCGCTCGCTGGGACATCCAGAACATCGAGCTGATCCTGTCGGCGAAGGCGCAGGGGCGCTCGGTCACCGAGACGGAGGACCACCTGGTCTCGGCGCGCGAGATCCCCGCCGGCTTCTTCACCGGGGTCATGGGGCTCGACGACTTCCGGCTCCTTCTCGCCCAGCCGACCCTCGAGGCGACCGTGACGGCGCTCGTCCGGTATGGCTACGGGACGACCGTCCTCCCCCACCTCGAGGAGTTCCAGCGGACCCGGAACATCTTCCCGATCCTCCAGGCGCTCGACCGGGAGTACTTCCACCAGGCGCTCGTCGCGGCACGGTACTTCCAGGGGGACGAGTGGGTCGTCCGCTCGCTCCTCGAGAGCGAGATCGACATCCGCAACGCCCTCCTCCTGCTGAAGGGGAAGAACCTGAGCGTCCCCCTGGACGACGTGCTCGGTCGGTGGCTCGACGGCGGCTCGCTCCCGAAGGGTCAGGCGCCGGACCTCTATTCGGCGCGCGGGGTCCGCGAGCTCGCCGAGCGACTCTCCTCCCGGTGGCCGTCGATCGCGGAGGGGCTCCAAGGGGAGGGCCCGGTCGAGAGCCTGACCGGGGTCGAGGCGGCCCTTCAGCGGGACCGCGCGACGGTCGAGCTCAAACGGCTCGCGACGTACCCCTTGAGCCTCGGCGTGATCTTCGCCTACCTACTGCGAGCGGAGCTCGAGTGGAGCGACCTCCGCCGCATCGTCTTTGGGCGGGTCTATGCGCTTCCGCCGAGCGAGGTCGAACCGCTCCTCGTCTCGTACCGTCTCTCCGCGGCCGGCGCCTAGCTCGTCGGGTCCTGAACGAACGGGGTCGCGACCGCCGTCCCCTCCGCATTCACCGAGGAGAGGGTGTGCGTTCGCGGCGCGCCGAACGGCCGGAACGGCTTGCCGTTCCCCGAGTAGTACTTCGAGAAGTGCTCGACGAAGATCAGCCGCGCCCCTTGGATCCCGGGCTCGAAGACCCCGATGATCACGTTGAACGCCTGGCCTCCCACGATGACGATCGCGGCGAGGAGGATCCCGACGATCGGGCCGAGCCCATGCCAGAGGAGGACCGCGATGTCGTTGATGACGAGCGCGAGGACGACCGATGCGAGGAGGATCCCGACGAGCCGCGTGTAGGAGAGGATGTGGCTGACGATGTCGATCAGCCCGAGGATGCCGAAGACGCCCTCCCCGCTCACGAGGAGGGCGATCCCGACGGCGAGGCCGACGACGGAAAGGTCGGTGGTGAGGTCGAACGGGGGCGGGAGCTTGTGGAATTCGATCACCTGGAGGCCGAAGAACGCGATCCCCCAGGCGAAGGCGATCCCGCCGACCTTCCCGATCGCCCCGCGGCGGTGGTGGTGGAAGTACTCCTTGAGCGCGCCGAGCGCGAACCCGAGGGTCACCATTCCGAGTCCGAAGAACCCGGCGATCTTGAGGAGGAGGCCAACGTTGCGCGCCGATAGGGGGTCCGCGATCGTCGGAAGCCCGAAGAGGAGGTGGAGGACGTGGACGCCGAAGAACTCGTCAAAGACGAACCCGAGGGCGATCGCGATCAGGCAGCCGGGGACGAGCGCCCAGGCGAGCTGCTGCATCCCCTTCGGCCCCATGATCAGCTTGACGAAGTTGCGGCCGACCCGGGGGAGATGGCGGGCGCCGGGGAAGCCCCGGATCATCCAGATGCAGATCAGAAGGATCGTGAGCCCGTAGCCCCAGTCGCCGAGCATCAGGCCGAAGAAAACCGGGAAGACGATCGAGAAGATCAGGGTGGGGTCCCACTCGGTCGCCTGGGGGAGCGAGTAGAACCGGATGAAGAACTCGAACCGGCGGACGCCGCGGGGGTTGCCCATGATCGTCGGGGGTTCTTCCGTCGTGGAAACGACGTAGAAGTAGACCCGGCCCTGGGTCGCCTGCTGGACGATCGATTCGAGGCGGGGGACGTCCCGCGCCGGGACCCAGGCTTCGAGCGCGAACGTCGAGCGGCCCGCGCCGAGCTTCGCGAGGACCTCCGACTTGCGGTTCTCGATCTCGAGCGCTTCGGCGATCGACACGACAGTGGGGTACCACTGCGCGGCGATCTCCTGGAGCCGCGCGGTGATCTCCGCCCTCCGCGCGGCGATCGTGGAGAGTCGCTGGGAAACGGCCTCGCGCTCCTCGCGTGTCGTCCCCGAAAGCGGCGGGATCGTCGTCAGGTGGATCCCGTGGCTTTGCGCGGTCCGGGAGAGGGCGTCCGCGCCGACGGGGCGCAGGATGAGCAGGAACCGGCTCGTCTCGTCGTCCGACGGACCCGGGATCACCTGCGCGTCCGCGGCGCCGGGGAGCAGCGAGCGTAGCTCGGAGAGCGCCTCGGGCTTCGCCTCCCCGTAGAACGAGAGGAAGTTCGCCGACCGAAGGTATTCCAAGCGGTCGGGGTAGAACGCGAGCTTATCGAGGAGATCAAGGGTGTCGCGGACCCCCTTCTCCTCCGTGAGGAGGCGGTCGTCCTCGCGCTTCAGCTCTCCGACCTCCGCGTCGATCGGGACGGTCTGCGCCGCCGCGAGCACGTCGGCGAGCGAATCGAAACGTCGGGGCGGAGCGGCGCCGGTCGGCGGAAGGGCACTCAGGAGTCCCCGGAACCTCAGCGCCTCGTCGCCGACGCGTCGCGAGGTCTCGGTGCCGCGCTCGGGAGCGAGCTCCGCCATCGCCTCGGGGGAGAGCGGCTCGACCTGGGCGATGCGGAGGTCGTGGAGGAGGGTGAGGATCCGCTCCTCCTCGTCCCGTAGGCCGAGCAGACCGACCTTCTGCATGCGGACCGGTCGAAGCGCCAACGTCGCACCCCCTATTCCGCAGCGAACGGTCCGAGGACGAGGGCGATCACCTGGTCCGGGTGGTCTGAGGGCCGCTTTCCCACCGGGCTGCCCGCGGTCTTGGCCTCGACCTCGCCCTGGGCAAAGATCTCCGCGACCTCCTTCTCCACTTCGGCGTGCGCGCGCTCGAGCGCGGCCGCGCCTTCGGTCTCAGCCTCGGCGCGCGCGGCGGCGAGCGCTTGATCGGCGTCCGTGCGGAGCCGCGCGAGCATCGATTCCGAGTCGCGGCGGGCCGCGGCGAGCTTCTTCTCCCACTCGGTCTCGGTCGCCTTGATCCGCTTGAGGACCTCGATCGAACCGGTCTCGAGGGGGGCCGCGGGGGTGGTGGTCGCGGTCATCACGAACCTCCGTAGAGCTTCGCCACGAGGGCGAAGAGGATCAGGAGGGCGGCGATCTTCCACGCCCAGCTCGCGGCCCAGAGGAGGGCAAAGTGGCGGATGGCGGGGGCGTTAAGCCGCAACGCCGGCCTCCTCCGCCTCCATCTTGCGCTTGACGGTCTTCAACATCGAGAACGAGTCCCGTTCCATTTCGTCGAACCGGAACTTGATGTACCGGACGGTGTCCTGGAGCCGCGGAATCAGGACGTTCTCGATCGCGCTCGCCCTCCGCTTGGTCTTCTCGATCTCGCGCAGGAGTCGGCGCATCGCGTTCTCCTTCTCCGCGATGTCGAGGACGACCTGGTAGATCCCCTGAAAGTGGCGGATCGACTCCTGGATCGAGGTCGGAAGGTCGAGGAGCTCTTCGAGCGGGACCGGTGTGAACCCGCCGCGGTCGACGCGCGGGGTCCGGACGCCCATCACGTTCTTGGTCGTCACGGCGACCGGGCGGATGTCCGGGAGGAGCATCGAGATGTTCTCGAGACGAGTCGGGCCCTCCATCATGTCGGCCATTCGGATCGCCGCGTAGCCCCGCGCGATTCGGGCCTGGAGGTCGCCGCGCAGCCGCATCGCCTCGCGGGACATCGAGAAGAACTCGGCGATCAGCGCCGAGCGCTTCAGCTTGAGCAGGTTGAGCCCCTTCTTCGCGACGACGATCCGGCGGCGCGTGCGAAGGAGCTCGAGGCGGGTCGGGCGCACATCCTCGACCGGCACGGCTGCCCCCGTTCCGCTCCTACGTGCCCGATACCGGCGGGTGCGCGCGGTACTTCGCGATAAACTCCGGCTTGATCCGCTTCAGCTCCGCGTCGGGAAGGTCGGAGAGGATCTCCCACGCGATCGAGAGGCTCTCGTCGACCCCGCGGTCCTCGTCGGGACGCTGGTTCACGAACTCGGTCTCGAACCGGTCGGCGACCTTGAGGTAGATCCGGTCAGTCGCGCTGAGCGCCTCCTCCCCGACGATCGCCGAAAGGGCGCGCTGATCCTTTCCCGTCGCGTAGGAGGCGAAGAGCTGGTCGGCGACCCCGCGATGGTCCTCGCGCGTGCGTTCCTTGCCGATCCCCTGGTTCATCAGGCGCGAGAGCGACGGCAGGACGTCGATCGGGGGGTAGACCCCCTTGCGCTGGAGCTCGCGGCTGACGTAGACCTGGCCCTCGGTGATGTACCCGGTAAGGTCGGGGATCGGGTGCGTCACGTCGTCCGCCGGCATCGACAGGATCGGGAGCTGAGTGATCGACCCCTTGCGACCGTGGATCTTCCCCGCGCGCTCGTAAATCGTTGCGAGGTCGGTGTAGAGGTATCCGGGATAGCCGCGGCGGCCCGGCACCTCCTCGCGCGCGGCCGCGACCTCGCGGAGCGCCTCGCAGTAGTTCGTCATGTCGGTGAGAACGACGAGGACGTGAAGGTCGCGCTCGTAGGCGAGGAACTCGGCTGCGGTGAGCGCCATCCTCGGCGTGACGACCCGCTCCATGGAGGGGTCGGAGGAGAGGTTGAGGAAGACGACCGCGCGCTCGAGCGCGCCGGTCGACTCAAACTCCTTGAGGAAGTAGTTCGCCTCCTCGCTCGTGATCCCCATTGCGGCGAAGACGACAGCAAACCCTTCCGAGGAGTTGCGCAGCTTCGCCTGCCGGACGATCTGCGCAGCGATTTGGTTGTGCGGCAGCCCTGAGCCGGAGAAGAGCGGGAGCTTCTGACCCCGGACGAGCGTGTTGTTGACGTCGATCGTCGAGATCCCGGTCTGGATGAACTCGCTCGGCTCCTCGCGCGAGTATGGGTTCATCGCGTTGCCGACGATCTCGAGGCGGGTCTCGCTGACGATCTTCGGGCCGCCGTCCCGCGGCGCTCCAAGCCCGTTGAATACCCGGCCGAGCATCTCGTCGGAGACGGGAAGCGTCGCGACCTCGCCGAGGAACTTGACGGAGGTCGCCTCGACATTGATCCCCATCGTGGGACCGAAGACCTGGATGATTGCGAGGCCTTTGCGCGAATCGAGCACCTGGCCCTGCCGCCGGTCGCCGTTCGGGAGGCCGATCTCGACGATCTCACCGTAGGCGGCGTTCTGGACGTCCTGGACGAAGATCAGCGGGCCTGCGACGCGGTCAATCGTCCGGTAGTCGACCGGCACGGTCGGGGACTCCGGCGCCCGGCGGGCCCCCTTCGCCGCCATCAGCTCCCTCCGGCGGCGACCGAGGAGACCTCGTTCGCCATCTCGAGCTCGAGCTGGTCGAACTGCGTCTTGAGCTCAGTCTCGGGGATCCACTTCATGCGGGAGAGCTTCGTCCGCACGGAGAGCTTCTGCAGCTGCGCCACGGTGGCCCCCTTCCCGACCGCTTCTTGCTCGCGATCGGAGAACGCGAGGAGCGTGTGGAGCATCCGATATTGCTTCTGGATCGACGAGTAGGTGTCCACTTCGTCGTACGCGCTTTGCTGGAGATAGTCCTCGCGGAGCATGCGGGCCGCATCGAGGACCGCCTTCTCTCGCTCGGGAAGCGCATCGACGCCGACGAGTTGCACAATCTCCTGGAGCTCGGCCTCCTTCTGGAGGAGCTGGAGGGCCTTTTGGCGCAACGGGACGAACTCCTTGGAGAGATTCGCCCCGTACCATGCCTCCAGGTCCCCGACGTAGAGCGAGTAGCTCTGCAGCCAGTTGATGGAAGGGAAGTGCCGGCGCGAGGCGAGAGAAGCGTCGAGCGCCCAGAAGACCCGTGTCACGCGAAGCGTGTTCTGACTCACCGGTTCTGACGTGTCCCCGCCCGGAGGCGAGACCGCCCCCACGACCGTGATGGAGCCCGTACGGCCTTCGGGAGAGAGCGTGACGACGCGGCCGGATCGCTCGTAGAACTCGGCGACCCGGCGACCGAGATACGCCGGGTATCCTTCCTCCCCCGGCATCTCTTCGAGGCGGCCGGAGATCTCGCGCATCGCCTCGGCCCACCGGCTCGTGGAATCGGCCATGAGGGCTACGTCGTAGCCCATGTCGCGGTAGTACTCCGCGATCGTGATGCCGGTGTAGACACTTGCCTCGCGCGCCGCGACCGGCATGTTCGAGGTGTTGGCGATCAGGACGGTTCGCTCCATGAGCGGACGCTTGGACTTCGGGTCCTGAAGGTGCGGGAACGTCGCCAGTACCTCGGTCATCTCGTTCCCGCGCTCCCCGCAGCCCACGTAGACGACGACGTCGGAGTCGGCCCATTTGGCGAGCTGCTGCTGCGTAACAGTGTTGTGGAGAATGATCCCGCCGTATCCGCCCACGAAGTTGCTCCCGAACTCGGGGAGTGAGACGTCATAGACGTCGTACGGACCCTCCGCTTCCACCACTACTTCCGCGACCTCGTCGCAGAAGATCCAGTCGAGCAGCCGGGAGAGTCGGGCGGCATCCGGTTCGCCCGAGGACGAAGAACCGGCGAATCCCGCGGATCGCGCGAACGTGAGGAACGTGGAGGCACCCATCCGCTCCCGGTTGCCGATGTAGTTGTGGATCTCAATTCCCTCATTCAGCAGATGCGAATAGGTAGTGTGGCCACGATAGAGCCGTTCGATCGTCTCGGGGCTCAGCGGCACGACGTCGGTCGCGGTGTACGTCGATCGTTTCGACGCCACATAATGGCCGATGGCCGCGACCTTCCGCTCGTCCGAATCGAGCGCTTTCTCTAGCCGAGATAGGCTATTCAGACCCCGAACGAAGACGCGGTAGTATTCCGTGCCCTCCACCGTTCGCTTCGCGAGGGTCGACACAATCCCGAACCGGGTCAGCGCATAAGCGATCTCGACTTGCAGCGCTTGGCTCGCCGTGCAGAACTCGAGATCCCCGTCGGTGAATCCTCCATCTCCCAGGTAATAGCCCCGGAGGAACCCGCCCAGGACCGCATCGCTGGAGCCGAGCACTGACGGCGGAATGCGCTTCTCCCCAGAGGTCCGGCCCGTTCCGAGCAGCTGGACGAGGTCGACGAGAGACTTGCTATGAACGAGCACGTTCGGCGTTTTTCCGGCCTGTCGCTCGATGTATCCCTCGATGCCGAAGAGCTTCTTCGTGAGGTCGAGGAATCGCTGTCGAAGGTCTGAGTCCGCGTTGGTGAATACGAGCGTTCGCCTCCCGCGCACGTACCCCTCCGAAACGTAGAGACCCAGGAACTCCGCGAAGTCAGTCGACATCCGCTCCGGAACCCGGATGGTCTTTCCGCGTCGTTGGAGGCGGGGAAGCTCAATCTCTAGCCGGCAGTTCTCCTCAACGTTTGGCATGCGACGGACGGAAGCGATGTAATCTCCGGGTCTCACGTTCTGTGCCTCCGTCTCACGGAGGATGCCATCCGGGCCGATGGTGAAGAGCCGGTGTACCGGGGTGACCCGCACCTTCCTCCCGCTACGAGTTCGAACGCGAACGAGGGTGTCGCTCTGGCCGTGATAGAGGGTATGCGTCTCACTCCGGACGACGCGGTCCCCGACCAGGGAATGAAGCTGGATCGGGGCTCGAAGGTGGACCCACTCATCCGGCCCGTCCACGACGATCTCTCCGCGGGACCGGGCCGAGAGGTAGACCTCCTCGATGGAAGCGACCTCGCCGGTGGCGAGCGCGACCGGAGTGTCACCCCCGCAGCACTTTCCGGATCCGAAGGGTCCGGGGATGCACGCGGTCCCTCCTTTGGCGACCGGGAAAAAACTGTCGATCACACGCTGCCCCGTTACGAGGGGGATGTCCGGTGGGAGCTTCTGGGTCACCGGTCGCGGCACCCGAACCACCCATTTTTGGGAGAGGTAGAGAGGGACCGACCCCGCTGCCGTCTCCACGGACCCGATCGGGTCGTGGACGGTGTACGTGCCAGCCTTCAGATCTTTCAGGGTTCCACGGACCCCCGGCGGGACCATGATCTTGTGCAGGATGAGCGCGGTCTCCTGGACCGTACCGAGGATCGCTCCTGAGGTGACCTCGCTCCCTACCTTGGCCGTGGGCGTGAACTCCCAGCGCGCCTTGCCGTCGAGCGGCGGGGCGAGCGTTCCTCGCGTGATGAAATCCCCCACGCTCCTCTGGATGACATCGAGCGGCCGCTGCACGCCGTCGTAGATCGACTTCAAGAGCCCCGGGCCGAGCTCGACGCTGAGCGCCTGACCGGTGTTCTCGACCGGGTCCCCCGGACGGATTCCCGTGGTGTCCTCGTACACTTGGACCGTCGCCGTGCCGCCGACGAGCCGGATGATCTCCCCGACAAGTCCGAGCGAGCCGACGCGTACGACGTCGTACATCTTCGCTTCCGTGAGACCCTCAGAGATGACGACCGGACCGGTAACCCGTGCGACGACTCCTGCCATTTCCTCCTCCTAGCTGGGCATGGCGAGCGTGACTCCGAGGACCCGCTTCGCGAGCGAGTTGATGCTCTCGACCTCGAACTCACCGTTCGGGGTTGGGACGAAGACGACGAGGGGGAAGAGCGTACTATCGGCGTGAAGTCGTTGCGCCTCCGTGAGGCGGGGACGGATCGATTGGCTCGCGATGACGAGGTTGTACAGGCCCGACGTCAGAACGCGCTGGAACTCGGAAACCGCGTTCTCGGAAGTCACCTCGACCACGTCCTTGAGGCCGATCAACCGGAAGCCGATCGCGAGCTCCCGTTCACCGAGAACGGCAGTACGGCCCCGTGGGTTAATCGTCTCGGGCACGGCGTCGTCGGCGGGGTTCCGGCCTATTTAACACCTGCAGGGAGACGGTGACCTCGGCTCCGTCAGGACTTTGAGTTCGAGGTGTGCGAGACCGACCCGGACCGGTCCCGAGTACGATTCCGGCCATGGTTCCGGGCCAACTGAAGGTCGCGCTCGAACACTGCCCGACCGGCCGGGGTGATCCGCCCGACCTGATCTAACTCCCGGAAGAGGGCCTGATTTCCCGGGGTCCAGTTACTGCCGGGCTGCCGAGGAACGAACCGGTTGGCGTACCGGTCGTCGTCAATGCGACGCACCGTCGTGTCGATCCATCCGAAGCATAGCGCCTCTTCGACCGCCTCGCCATAAGTGATGCCGGTCCGCCTCGGGTGGGCCTTGTAGAACCCGACCCAGATCTCGGAGGCGGAGGCGTGGTGCGCTTCGAACCAATCTCGTAGCTCTCGCGAGTTTGGGAAGAACCGCGGGCGGATCTCCATCGGTCGGGGGGTCACTTGTAGACGGAGAAATGGACGTGCTGCTCGTCGTCCGTGATGAGGATGCACTCTCCTTCGCACTCGAAGAGGCACGCCTCGCAGACAATGCATTCCGGCCCGTTGATGGCGAGAGATTTCTCGCCACGGAACTGGAACTTCGCACCGACGGCGGGATCGTCGACAACGTCAGGAACCTGGTCGCGAGGCCGGAGCTCGAAGACGTTCACCGGGCAGACGTCCTTGCAGTGAGAGCACCCCGTGCACTTTGCGAGGTCGACGTCCACCTGGACCATTCAGAATCGCCCTAGGCCGAATCCAACGAAATGGCGTAATAACGGTTCGCAAAGGCTGTCCGACGACCCGCCGACCGTCCGTGAGCTGGCGGGAGAGGCCGGCGCCCGGTGCGAGATAAAACGATTTGAAGGGGCGAGGGGAGTTTCACCAGCGTTGGAGATTCCGGAGGAGGCTACGTCGTGAACTGGCTCGTCCTGCTGGCCCTATCGGTGGTCGGGCTCGTACCCGTGACGTACCTGCTCGTAAACGCCTATCTCTCTCGCCGCCGGGAACGGGTGGCTCGAGTCCACCCGAGCTCCACCCGGGACGTCACGATCGTCATACCCGTCCACGCCGAGTCGATCGAGCGGTTTCGCTCAGCCCTCCGGTCGGCGTGCCGGCAGGGTAGCCGGGTGATCGTGGTCGGGGACGGATGCGACGAGCCCTACCGCTCGCTGACCCGGTTCGAGGGCAGTGAGTTCGTCGCCCTCTCCCACCGCGGCGGAAAGAAGCGCGCCCTCGCGGCCGGCCTCGCCCACGTGACGACCCCATTCGTACTCTTCCTCGACAGCGACACGACCCTGCCGGACGGCGCGGTCACTCGTCTCCTCTCCTACTTCGCCCCCGAGGTCGGAGGGGTCGGAGCGAACCTCCTGCACGAGGAAAGCGACTCGATCGCCGCCGGGTGCGCGGAGTTCGTCGAGCGGGCACGAGAGGTCGTCCTGCGGGCGATGTCGTCGCGGGGGAACGTCCTCTACCTCGATGGCGCCTGTATGATGTTCCGCACCGAGCTCATCCGGTCGTTCGTGGCGTCGGAGGAGTTCCTGCACCTACGCGTCCTTGGTCGGGAAACGCCCTTGGGAGATGACTGGCAACTCACCGATCACGTCCTGAACCAGGGGTTCCGGACGGTCAAGGCCTATGATGTCGGGGCCGTCACCCGACCCCCGGGAAACCTGGGTGCCTTCGTTCGACAGAACGTCCGCTGGATGCGGTCGAGCTGGATCCGCCTCGGCCGGTACCTCCGGGGAGCCGGTCCGAGCGCTCCGGGATTTTTCTATCGCGTCGAGCTCCTGGGCACCTATGCGCTTCCCCTCGTCACCTTCGCTCTCGTGATCGCCCGTTTCCCCCTCTTCGTGCACCTCCTCGAAGGGGTCGTCTCCCGTGCGTACCTGGCAACCAGCCACGGACTGTATCTCGCCCACTTTGCGGCCCGGCCGTTCTCGTGGGCCCATCTCTTCCTCCCCGTCCAAACGGCGGTCGGGTTGGTCGGGGCCGGCGCGTTCTTGGGGGCGGTCGCGGACCGCCTCCCCCCGCATCGGCGCCTCAGGACCCTGGCGTGCGGCGTGCTCGGCTCGAGCCTCCTTCTCTTGACGGCGGTATACGGCCTTGTCACGGTCTGGAGAGCGTCGGCTTGGCGGAGCGGTCCGTCGCCCGAAGCTCCCCGGGGACAGGATGCTACGGGGAGCGGCGGAGGGGGGTTCGCTGCCGGCACCGCCTTCTGGCGCCGGTAAGGACCCCTTTGGCCACCGAGTCGGCATGGTGCCTTGGATTCGGAGGAGTTAACCGGGGTCGGGCCCTACCGGAGCCGAACACTCCGTGAGCGACCTCCTGCTCGGTACCAGCGGCTGGGATTACCCGGAGTGGGTCGGTCGGGTCTACCCTCCTCGAGGCGCGTCGGACAAACTCCAGTACTACGCGACGCTCTTTCCGATCGTCGAGGTGAACTCGACGTTCTACCGCCTTCCCCCGGCGTCCGTCGCGGCCTCTTGGGTCCGGCGCACACCGGGAAGGTTCCGGTTCGCGGCGAAGTTCCCCCAGACGATCACCCACGACCTGCGGCTCGTCGGCACCGACGAGGAGCTCCGGCGGTTCCTCGCGATACTGAAGCCGATCCGCGACGCGGGCAAGTTCTCGGCGGCGCTGCTCCAGCTCCCCCCGTCGCTCCCGTTCGAGGCGGCGACCGTCCGGCGGTTTTACGAGACGCTCCCCCGGGACCTCCCCGTCGCGGTCGAGTTCCGCGAGAAGTCCTGGCTCGTCCCTGAATCGGTCGCGCTCCTCCGGGAGTTCGGCCTTGCCTACGTGATCGTCGACGCGCCCCACCTTCCGATCGCGCTCGAGGTGACCGCGCCGTTCGCCTACATCCGCTGGCATGGGCACGGGAGCCCGCTGTGGTACGACTACACGTACTCCGCCGAGGAGCTCGCCGCCTGGGTTCCGCGGCTCCGTATCCTGACCGAGAGCGTCGCGACGATCTACGGGTTCTTCAACAACCATTTTCGGGGCGATGCCGCGGTGAACGCCCGCTCGCTCGCGGACGAGCTCGGGATCCCATCCCCGTCCCGCCGGTCCCGGCTCGACACCGGCTGACTCGTGTCGGGAATACGCCCGCTCGCTGTCCGCGTGAGGGACCCGGGAGGTCGTTAGGATGCGAGTAACTCTTTCCCGACGCGTGCGGATCACTCGAATGCGTCGACGCGATTCACGCCGCGTAGTCGCCGCCCGCGAGCTATTTGACGTCCAGCTCGACCTCGACGCGACCCGGCGGTACCTTTCGGATCACCGGAACCTTTTCCTGCTCGCGTCCGACGGTCCGACCCCCGTCGGATTCCTTCGAGGCACTCTACTCCGCCAGATGCGGACCGTGCGGCCCCAGTTCTTTCTCTACGAAATCGGGGTCGTTCCGTCGGCGCGCCGGCAGGGGGTGGGCAAAGCACTCGTCGAGCGGATGCTCTCCTTCGCCCGTCGGGCGAGATGTGACGAAGCGTTCGTCCTAACCTCAAACACCAACCACGCCGCGGCTGCGCTCTACCGGTCGACCGGCGGACGGACGGAGACTCCCGGCGACCGGATGTACGTCTACCCGCTCTCCCGCCGTTCCCGAGCCCCGCGAAGGGTCCGTCCCTAGGGAGGGGTACGATCCCGGGCCATCCGAAACGCCCCGCTCCCGTCCCGTTTCAACGTCCCCTGAGCCGCCGCTTTAGAGCGTCCGTGCCGGTGGATCGGTCGAGGAGGCGCAGGTGTCCGGTCTAGCCTTCATCGAGCCGACGGCCGTCCCGGAGCTCGTCGAAGACCCCGTCCTCGACGAGGTCCCGGGAGTCGAGTCGTTCCCGCTCCCCGGCCCGCTCCGGGTGTCGTCCCGTCCGATTGGGCGGGGATGCCCCCGGTCCCGGCCCCGCGCCGGCTGTCCCCTCCCGCTCCTCCCGGAAGAGCCCGCGCTCTTTCCCTGGCTCGCTCGCCGGTTTGCTCCCGGCGAGGCGACGCTCTGGACCGGTCCCCCGCTCGCCGTCGAGCCGATCCTCGAGCTTCTCTACGCTGGGGTCGCCCGTGCCGGCCGGCGGGTCTCGCTCGTGGAGGGCGGGAACCGGTTCCAACCGTACCGGATCGGGGAGCTCGGGCGCTCGCTCGGGATTGACGCGACCGAGACGCTCGAGTGGATCCGCCTCGCCCGAGCGTTCACCGCCTACCAGCTGGTCGCGCTGGTCGACGGCTGGGCCTCCGAGGTCCGCCGGCACCCGGCCGACCTCTTGGTCGGCCACGACCTCCCCGCGCTGTTCACGAACGACGAGATCCCGGCCGAGGAGCGGACCGAGCTCCTCCGCCATGTCGCCCGCACGCTCGGGGAGCTGGTCCGGGAGGTCCGCTCCCCGCTCCTCCTCACGCTCGGCGCGCGCGGGTTCGCGGAGTTCCCCGGCCTTCCCGAGAGCGGGCCGCCGTGGTCCGACCTCGTCACGTTTACGCGCGGACCGGGGACGCTGCGGGCCCACTCGCTCCGGAGCGACGCGCGCCTCGCCTTGGTGCCGCGACCGGCCGGCCAGCACGGGATTGACGAATACGGGGAACCCTCCCCCGAGGAGGTGGTCGCATGGGCCGCACCGCCCCGACGTACCGCCAAGCGCTCGAAGAGCGGATGAAACGCTGGGACGAGTTCGCTCGGCTCCTCACGACCCCGGAGGACCGCGCGGCATTCGAGATGGTCCGCACCGGGGCCCGACGGTACGCCGCGCAAGCGACGTACGTGGGGAGCCCGGACCTCCTCGAGGCGATCCTCCTCTCCGTCCTCACCGACCTCGCCGTCCGCCTGCGGTCGGGCCCGACGGGGACAGCCCCCCGCTAGCCGGAGGGCCGGGCCGTGACGACCCCCGACGGCTGGCTACTTGACGTCACCGAGAGCGAGGACGGCCGCTCGGTCGTACTCTGGGTCAAGGACCGCCGGACCGAGCGGGTCCGCCGGACCGCGGTGGAGTACCGCCCCCCGTTCGGGGTCGCCGGACCCCGGGCCGACCTCGAGCGGCTCGCCCGCCACCTCGCCGCGCTCCCGGTCGTCGAACGGGTCGAGCTCGGGAGCGGACGGCCGTCGCTGTTCGACCGGCGCCCCCGTCCCGTCCTCTCGGTCACCCCGACCGTGAACTCCGGGCGCCGTGCGCTCGCCCGCACGGTCGACGCCCTCGGGGGATACGAGACGTTCACGCTGTATGATGTCGACCTCTCCCCCCCGCAGCTCTACCACCTGACCCACGGGCTCTACCCGTTCGCGCCGGTGGTGGGGTCCGGTGCACATCTCACGGCGACCGAACCCCCCGAGACGATCGACTACGCGACCCCGCCGCTACGGCTCGCGCCGTTCGAGGTCCGCCTCGCCGGGGAGCGGCGGGGGCGGATCCCGCCGCTCGACGCCCGGCTCGGATCGGTCCGGCTCGGATCGACAACCCTCGACGGGCCCGAGGAGGACCTCCTCCGCGCGCTCGTCGGCGAGCTCGCGCGGAGCGATCCCGACCTTCTCCTCACCCAGGGCGGGGATTCGTTCGACCTCCCGTGGCTCTACCGCCGAGCCGCCGCGTGCGGCCTCTCCCCAAGGGAGTTCGTGCTCGGTCGCGAAGAGGTCGGCTTCGCTCCGACGCGACAAGCGCGGTCGTTCGAGTCGTACGGTCGCGTGCTCTACCGGTCCGCCACCTTCCCGCTCCCGGGACGGTTCCACATCGACCGGGAGAACTCGTTCCTCTACGACGACGCCGAGGTCGCCGGGCTCGTCGACGCGGCCCGGCTCTCCCGACTGTCGCTGCAGACGGTCGTCCGCCAGTCCCCGGGGACGTGCTTCACCGCGATGGAGATGGCGCACGCGCTCGCGCTCGGCGCGCACGTCCCCTGGAAGAAGAACCGGCCCGAGGGGTTCCGCCGCGCCGACCGACTGGTCGCCGCGGATCGCGGCGGGGTGATCTTCCTCCCCCCGGTCGGGGTGCACGGTGGGATCGACGAGTTCGATTTTGCGAGCCTCTACCCGCACATCATGGTCCGCAAGAATCTCTCCGCGGAGACCCTCGAGTGCCGGTGCTGCCCGAAGAGCCCGATTCGCGCCCCTGGCCTCGGCTACCGGTCGTGCACGCGCCGGGTCGGCCTCATCCCCCGCACGCTCGCTCCGCTCCTCGCCCGCCGGCTCGCCTACAAGGCGGCCCTGAAGCGGCCCGGGATCCCCCGGGAGGAGGCCGAGGGACTGAAGCGTCGCGTACGGATGCTGAAGTGGATCCTCGTCACCGCGTTCGGCTACCAGGGGTACCGCAACGCCCGTTTCGGGCGGATCGAGTGCCACGAGGCGATTAACGCCTACGCGCGCGAACTCCTCGCCTCGCTCGTCCCCGCCGCGGAGGCCTCCGGCTACTCGGTCGTACACGGGATCGTCGACTCGCTCTGGCTCCGGCCGATCGACCCGGCGCACCCGCCGGATCCCGAGGTGTTCGCGCGGCAGATGAGCGAGCGGTTCGACCTCCCGCTCGGCTACGAGGGGCGGTACGACTGGATCGTCTTTTTGCCGGCGGTGACGCACGGCCTCGGGGTGCCGAACCGGTACTACGGGCTCTACGGCGACGGGGAGTTCAAGCTCCGCGGGATCGGGGGTCGCCGCCACGACACAACGACCCTCGTGCGGCGGTTCGAGTCCGAGGTCCTCGCGCTCTTCCGCACGGCCCGGGACGCGGAGGGGGTCCGCGCGCTCCTCCCCCGTGCCCTCGCGCGCGCCGACCGGTTCGCCGAGCGCGTGCGCGCCGGCGCCTGGCCGGTCGACGAGCTCCTCGTGAGCCACCGGGTCGGTCAGGCGCCCGAAGCGTTCGTCACGTTCACCGACTCGGTCGCCGCGCTCCGCCAGCTCGCCGAGGCGGGCGCGTCTCGCGGCGCAGGCGAGGTCGTCCGGTTCGTCCTCCTCGACCGCCGGAGCCGCTCGTTCCGCCACCGCGTCCGGGTCGCGGAGCTCCTCGAGGGAGACGAGCGGTACGACGTCGACGCCTACCTCGAGCTCCTCGCCCGGGACGCCGAGACGCTGCTCGCCCCGTTCGGGGTCGACCGGGCCTCCCTCCTCGCGCGTTGGCACGCCGCTGACGCGCCGGCGCGGAGCCCGTACCGCTCGGCGGAGGCCCGAGCGCAACTGGCGCTCGACGACGCGCGTGACCCCGAGCGCACCCTTTTTGCCTCGGACCCGGTGGGTCTAGAGTGACCGAACCCCGCCGCCGGTCCGCGCGCCCCTCCCCTTCTCGGCCAACGGCAGTGCCGGAGGTTTCCCCCTCGCCCGCCGAGCGAGCCGCGCGCCTGCGGGAGCTCGCCCGTTCGGGCCCGGTCACGGATCCCTCTCCGCTCCTCCGGGCGCTGAGCGACCCGGTCGCCGGGGTACGGGAGACGGCCGCGGTCGCGATCGGATTGCTGAAGGATCCGCGGGGATGCGCGGCCCTGACGGCATCCCTCGGCGACCCGGACGAACGAGTCCGCGCCGCGGTGGTCGAGGCCCTCAGCTCGATCGGACGGCGGGAGAATGCTGCGGACCTCGAGCGCCTTTTGGACGACCCGGAACCCGTGGTCCGGGAGCGCGTCGCTCGCGCGCTCGCCCGTATCGCCCCGTCCCGTTCGGTCGGAGCGCTCGTCGCGCATGGTTCGGACCCGATCCCCGCCGTGCGGTGGGCGGTCGCTGCGGCGCTCGGCCGGATCGGCACCGAGGAGGCGCTCCGGGCGCTCGAGGGGTTCCTCACCGATCCGTGGGATCGCGTCCGTCGCGAGGCGGTCCTCGCTCTCGGGGGAGCCGGCGGGTCGGCGCGGCTCGACCGGGTGCGACCGTTCCTGAACGACCCGGCCCGTCGCGTCCGCGCTGCGGCCGCGACCGTCGTCGGTCGTCACCACGATCGGGCGAGCGTCCCCCGGCTCCTCGAGATGGTGGCCCGGCCCGAGTCCTGGGAGAAGCCGTCCGTGCTCGTCGCGCTCGGCCGGATCGGAGACTCGAGAGCGGTCCCGGCGATCGTGGAAGCTTCGCGCGACGCGGCGCCTTGGGTCCGGGTCTGCGCGATCCACGCGCTCGGAGAGATGCGCGCCCCCGAGGGTAGAGCGGTCGCGCGTGCGCTCCTCGCCGACCCTCAGGGGTCCGTGCGCGGGGCGGCCGCCATCGCCCTCGGCTCGGTCGGGTCCGCCGACGACGTCGGTCCGATCCGCCGCCTGCTCGACGACCCCCATCCGTGGCCGCGCCGGGGCGCGGCGTATGCCCTCGGGCTCCTCGGAGGAGTCGCAGCCGCGCCCCGCCTGCGCGAGGCGCTCCGCGACCCGGCAGCAGAGGTGCGTCTGGCGGCGGTCTGGGCGCTGGGCCGTCTTGGAGACGACGGCGCGTGGGAGGAACTCGTGCGTCTCTTGCACTACGCCCAAACGATGAGCCCGATTCCGCCGGGGGCCCCGGATGCTGGCGCCTCGCTCGCGACCGACGCCGAGACCCGGCTCTTCGACGCGGTCGTCCAGGCGCTCGGCCGGCTCGCGAGCATGGTCCCCGAACCCCTCGCGCACCGGGTCCTCGCCGATGCGCGCTCGCGCCTCAGCGAGGACGAGCTCGACCGCCGGGCGCGGCTCCCGCTCCCCGAGGTCGAGTTCGAGCGGGAACCGCCGACGGTGCGTACGCTGTTCGAGACGGCGCTCCTGCACGCAACGGGGGACGAAGAATCGGGATGATCCGGGAGATCCGCCCCGCGGACACCCCGCGGGTCCTCGAGTTCCTCCGCAACTACTTCCCCGAAGAGGAGAAGATCCTCGGGACCCGGCCCGAGGGATTTGCCGAGATCGTTCGACGGGTCTTCCGATGGGACGCGCGGCTCGTGACCGGCTTCCTGCGCCTCGTCGGCCGACCGATCTTCCGGTTCTTCGTGGTCGAAGCCGACGGACGGATCGTCGCGACGACCCTGCTCACGTTCCCGCCGCGCGCCGGCTACATCAGCATGGTCGCCGTCGACCAGGGCTATCGGCGCCGCGGCCTCGCGCGGATGCTCCTCGAACGGGCCCGCTCGGCCACGGCCGCGCGCGGCCGCCCGTACCTCGCGCTCGACGTGCTCGCCGCGAACGCGCCGGCCCGGGCGCTCTACGAATCGCTCGGCTACCGGCCGCTGCGGAGCGCGTCGTATCTCGTCCACGACGACCCCCGCGCCTTCGGCCGCGGTCCGGGACCCGTACCGGGCCTAAGGCCGTTCCGAAGGGAGGACGCCCCCGCGCTCGCCGAGATCGCTCAGACGTCGGCCCCCGCAGAGATCGAGCAGGTCCTTCCGACGTCCGCGCGCGACATCGCCGGTTCCGCTTGGGTGGCACGGATGCTCGCGAGCGAGTCGGCCGCGTGGGTCCTCGACGACGGCGCGGGCCCGGTCGCATGGGTCGCCGCGGTTTCCTCGCGAGCGACCGAAGCGGCCCACGTGAGCGCCCCGATCATCGGCCCTGACGTGAAGGAAGAGTCGGCTGCGGCGCTCGTCCGGACGGCGGGCGCATGGTGCGGCGGTCGGGGCGCGCCCCGACTGGCCGCCACCCTCCCTGAGGAGAATCGACGGGGACGCACCGCGCTCGAGGAGGCAGGGTTCCACGATGTCCTTCCAATCTGGACGCTCTACCGACGCGTGGCATAGGTCCCGTCGGCGGGCGGGGGTCGACGTCTACCTCTTGCCCGCGGTGATCGGAGGCGGCCTCGGCGACATCGAGGAAGTGCTCGCGGCCGGGCGACGTCTCGCCCGCGAGGGCTTCCGGATCCAGCTCTATCGTCGTTCCGCCCATCCCCTCCCTCGGGCAGTGGATGGACCGTGGGATTGGCCCCCGCACCGCCGAGTGCGCCGGCTCCACCCGGCCGCCCGCACGGCCCTCACGATTACCCCGGCCTGGGGGATCAGCGCGGCCCCTCGCCGACCGGGTCCGCTCGGACACCCCGGACCGTGGGCGGAGGAGATCGCCGACATCGAACGGGCGTACGGAGCCGATCGGGTGCTCCACATCAGCCTCGAGGAGTTCGCCCGAACCCTCGGAGCCCGGGCGGAGACCCGCGAGCGCCTTCGGGAGGGAGGAGTCCGGGCCCGTGCGATTCCCCGCCGCCTCGCCCTCGCGCAACGCCGCGGCGAGGTCGAGGTTTACCGGGCGGCGTACGAGCGGTTCCGCGCGTTCGATCGGCCGAACGTGCTCGCCCTCTTCGCGACGTTCGAGCGATCTCGGTCGTTCGCTCGCGAGTTCCCCCAAGCGGTCCAAACCGGGCCGCTCTGGCCAAACCGGTACCGTCCCGTCCGCTTCCGTATCCCGAGGAACCGGGTGGCCGGACGGCAGTGGGTGTGGTACGCGAGCCCGGCGAGCGCGGAGCGGATCGCTCCCGAGGTCCTCCGGGGCCTCGCGACTCTCCGCCCTCGCGTGCACCTCTGGGTCCGCTCACCCCGCCCATGGACCTCCGTCCCGGCAGACCCGCATCTCACCCGGGCTGACCGGCCGGTCGGGCCGACGGCGTGGCGCCGCCGCTTTGCCCGCGCCGACCTTAGGATCGTGACGGGAAGCCGCACGCTCCTCGAAGCGCTCGAGATCGGGGGACCGTTCCTGTACTTCAACGGAGTTCTCGGTTCCGGTTCGAGCGCTCGGCGGCACCGGCCCGAGAAGATCGACGCGCTCGAGCGATTCGGTCGCCGGCGGGGCGTGCCCGGATCGCTCCTCCGCGACCTCGCGAGGTTCGCCCGGGGCGAGGACATCGAGGGGGTCGTACGACGGATCGCGCGACGGCCGACCGGATGGGATCGGCTGAGCCGCCTCGCGTTGCGAAGTGCGTTCGCCCCGCCGTTCGATGACGCGGGCTCCCTGATCGTAGCCGTCGCGCGTACCTTGGAGCGGCGGAGAGGGGACGCACCGGGGGTCGTTCGATGGGCCCGGCAGCGGGCTAATTCTTAACCTCCTCGCGCTCGTCCCCCGCCGTGACGCCGGAGGATGTGAGTCCCCCTGCGGTCGCGCGCGCGCTCGTGGGGAGCGCGATCGCACTCAAGCGCGGCGAGCACGTCGTGATCGTGACGTGGAACCACACGCTCCCCTGGGCGGCCGGGTGCGTCGTCGAAGCCCGGCGGATCGGGGCGCGACCCATCCTCCTCCTCGAGGACGAAGGGTCGTTCTGGCGGAGCCTCGACCAGGCGCCGTCGGCGCGCCTCTGGTCCGGGCTCACCGCCCCCGTGAAGGCGGCGCTGCGGTACGCTGACGCGCTGATCTACTTCCCCGGCCCAGCCGACCGTCCCCGCCTCCATTCGCTCCCCGCGCACCTATTGGGCCCGTTCCTCGGCTCTGACGACGATTGGTTGCGCCAGGCGCGAACCGAGCACCTGCGCGGGGTCCGGTGCCTGCTCGGGAACGCCTCCGATGCCCAGGCTGAACACTGGGGCGTCCCCGGTGCGATGTGGCGGAGCCAGCTGATCCGAGCGATCACCGAGGTCGACTACGACGCGCTAAGGTCCCGGTCCGTCCGTGCCGCGCGCCTGCTCCGGATGGGACGGGCCCTTCACATCAGTGCGGCGGATGGCACCGACGTGCGCCTCCGCCTACGGGGTCGGCTCCCTTGGGTCGATGACGGTGTGACGGACGCCGAAGACGTTCGCCGGGGACGGAATCTCGCCGTGGCGCCCGGCGGGTCGGTCGTGGTCGCGATCGACGAGGGCTCCGCGGAGGGCGTGGCGGTCGCGAACCGCCCAAGCTATCTCACCCGAGGTCGCGTGGACGGCGGGCAGTGGGAGATCGAGTCCGGCCGGCTCCGCAATTACTGGTACGCCGAGGGGGGCGAGTCGTTCGAGGGGGAGTTCTCCAGCGCCCCGCGTGGCCGGGAGACGGTCTCGCTCTTCGCCCTCGGACTGAACCCGGCCCTGGCCCCGGGCGTCCCCCAGGCCGAGGACCAGGAGGCCGGCACGGTCACGCTCGCGATCGGGGGGAACACGCTCTACGGAGGCCGGAACCGGTGCCGGTACCTCTCGTGGCTCACCATCGGGGAGGCGACGGTGGCGGTCGATGGCGCGCCACTCGTGGACCGTGGCCAGATCCTCTAACTCGGCGGGAAGCCGCCGGTTGAGCCGTCGTTTCTTCGATCGACCGACCGTCACGGTCGCCCGCGACCTCCTCGGGGCCATCCTCCGAAACGGCCCGCGCGCCGTGCAGATTGTCGAGACCGAGGCGTACGTTACGAACGACCCGGCCAGCCACACGTTCCGAGGTCCCACCCGCCGGAACCGATCGATGTTCGGGGAACCCGGCACGCTCTACGTTTACCGGATCCATCAGGTCGTCTGCGCTAACTTGGTCACCCGGCGCGGCGAGGCCGTGCTGCTCCGGGCCGGTGAGCCGCTGACCCCGGGACTCCCGAGCCCGTCGGGGCCCGGCCGGCTGTGCCGTGCGCTTGGCATCTCCCTCGCGGACGACGGGGTCCGGACTCCGACCGATCCCCGGATCCGGGTCGATTCCCGGCAGGACGGTCGACGGAGCATCGCGGTCGGACCGAGGGTAGGGATTCGTCGAGCCGCCCGACGCCCCCTGCGATTCGCACTCAAGGGCAATCGGTGGGTTTCGCGTCCGGCCGTCGTCGGGAATCGTCGTAGATCCCCCCGGGGGCCGAATCGAGCCTGAAAGGGATATCGTGGCCGAACGGTGTCCGCCTCGGACCCGGGGGCATGCCGTGCATGTTCGGTGTCGTATCCCTTCTGGATCCCCCCGCGACCGAGAAAGTGCACGCGGCCTGGTCGAAGCTCGAGCACGACTTCGGGACCCGCGGCGTGCGCATCATCCCCTACCCTCACTTCAGCTACCAGATCGCCCGGGGGTACGACCGGTCCGCCGTTGAACGGACTCTCGTCCGGCTCGCCGGGGAGATCGCCCCATTTGAAATCACCACGAGCGGCATCGCCACCTTCCCCGGCCCATGGCCCGTCGTCTTCGTTTCGGTCGACAAGACCGCATCCTTGGCGGCCCTGCACGCGCGGATCTTCGCCTCGTGTGAACCGGCCGCGCTCGATCCGATCGACTACTACCGGCCGCCAGCGTGGACCCCGCACATCACCCTTGCCCACGGCGAGGAACGGAATTCCGTGCCGCTACCGGAGGATACGGTTCGTTCGATCGTCCGCAGCCTCGACCCCCGACAGTACTCTTGGCGGGTCCGGATCGACAACCTCGCGCTGGTCTGGGACGAAGGGACGATCCAGCGGCCGGTCGCGACGTTCCGGCTCACCGGGACCTAGGGGCACATCCCGCGGAAGTGAGGAAAGGCGAGGGCCCGTCCGTTCCTACTTCAACTTCGCCCAGTGGTAGCCCCGCCGACGGGGATTGGCGCCGAACCCGCACGAGGCGCACACGCCCTTCTGCCGGTGGAACGAGTGACGACCGCACCGACGACAGACGATGTGAACGATCTTGCCGCCGCGACGGGATGGTGTGCCCTTTCCCATGTGGATGCCTCTTACGGTGAGATGTAGACGATCGAGTCGCCCCGAACGAGCGTGAGTCCGCTCCTCGGCGTCACCTCGTCCTTCACGACCTCCTCCGCGGCGGAGAGGACGAGGTTCAAATGCTGGTCGTACGCGTCAAGAACGCCGCGGAACGAGCGTCCGCCCTTCATCTCGACGAGGACCCGCTTGTGCAGGCTCTGCTGCAGGACGTCGAGCGGCTTCATACCCAGAAGGGGTCCGGCGAGACCGGGTGGCCTTCTTAACGGTGGCGGGAGACCGGCGTCGACTGTCGGGGTCGTTGACGGCGCGCGACGCGGAGAATACAGGCCTTGACGAGCTCGGTGGGAACCTTCTCCGAACGCCCTGCGGGTTCAAGGGTTAGGACGAGCCGCCGGATCTCGTCCGCGATCACGCGCGGCGTTTGATTCGCACCGAGGAACCGGATCCGCGTCGAGAGCCTCCCCCGGGCAAGGTCGCGGTAGAAGGCGCGCTCGACTCTCCCGACCGCCTCGTGTCGACGGATGAGCGCCGCCGGATGCCTTCGGGGGTCCTGGACGGCCCTACCCCTCCGGATCGGGGCCGGAACCTCGAGGTACACCAGGAGGTCGGGAAGGGCTCCCCAACTGCCCCGGCTACCCGGACCGCGACCGGAGAGAAGCGTCCGCAAGACCCGGGGTGGCGCGAGGCCGAGGGCTACGAGGCCGGCCGTGTAGGTCGCGGGCCCCAGAAAACCGGTGTCCGTGACAACGGTCCGACCCTTCGCGCGCTTCCGTAGTGCATCCCGATACCGCCGGCATTCCTCCCCGAGCAGGACCTCCTCGATCCGTAGGAGCTCATCGGGAGTGTTGAAGGCCAACGCCGGACGAGGCCGAAGCCGATCGAACGCCTCCGGCAGCCGGACCCATTCGTGTGAGCGGGCGAGTACCCGGGTCAGCGTGCTCTTGCCCGCTCCCGAAGGACCCTCGATCGCGACGACCCACCCGTGCCTCGGCATCGTTCGGCCGGGCACGTCGCGACGGGAAATCACGGTCTCGGCCACTGCCTAACGGTAGGCCACCACGAAGTGTCGAAGGAACGGGAAGAGCACCCGGCCATCCGGCCGTCGCGGGTAGAGACGGGCGATCTCGTCCTTGAATTCCACGGGACCGTAGAGGGGGACATGCTGCAGAACCCGGCGTCTTCTCGAGAGCGCCGACCCTCAGCCCGGGCCGCTAGGAAGCTTCTCGAGTTTGCCGGTCCGGCCGAGGGAGATCTGCGGCCGGCCTCGGCGGTTCGAGACCCAACCTTCCACAATCCGGATCCGGTCCCCGACCGATGCGAGGTCGACCTCGGAACCCCAGAGGGCGAGCGCAATCTCGCCCGTGCGGTCCGTGAGCTTTCCGTTGCGCACCTTCTGGAGCGTGCCGTCCCGACCCTCGACCTCGCGCACGGGCTCGAGCTCGGTGACCGTGCCTTCGACCGTCGCAACGTGGGACGGGCGGAGGTCGGAGATGTACGTCATGGGGGGCTTGCTCTCCGGCACTTCCGCACCTCGAGGTGCGCTGGCTCCCACGACGCGCCGGCGGAAAACCATGTGGGTCGGGGTCGATCTAAGGGAGACGGCGCCGGCCTTTTGACGACAGGGCCGCATAACGGAATCGTGTCCGCCCCCGCGGCGACCGAGGTCCCCGGCCACCGGTTTGGGGCCCGCGTTCTCGAGGCGGAGACCCTCGCCGAGATCGCGCGAGAGATCGAGCGGACGGAGAGCGACCCGGAGGGAGTCGGAATCATGACCCGGAAGGGTCGGATCTATCCCATCCGTCTCTCCGGGGTCTCGCTCAAGGCGGCCCCGCTCCTGAAACAGGAGCTCCTCTCGGTCGGCGGGGACGCCGCCCACGCCCGGGGGGTCGCGGACCACTCGGTCGAGTCCTCCCCGGTCGTGCTGCTCGCGACGTGGGGCCAGTATCGCCGGTTAATCCCGAAGCTTAAGCGGCAGCCGTTCCGCCTGAAGGAGCTCGCGGACGAGGTCGATCGGGCGCTGCGCGCGTACGTCGGCCGCGGGGCCCGCGCAGTCCGGGGCGCCCACCGCCCCCTCCCGGTCGGCGACCGGCCCCGAGTGATGGGGATCGTCAATGTCACTCCCGACTCGTTCTCGGACGGGGGCAACTTCCTCGACCCGGCTCGCGCGATATCGGCGGCAGAAGCGATGGTCACCGAGGGCGCGGACCTGATCGACATCGGCGGGGAGTCGACCCGACCCCGCTCGATCGAGGTCCCCCCCGACGTCGAATGGGAGCGGATCCGCCCCGTCCTCGAAGGGCTTCGGGGCCGCCTGTCGATCCCGATCTCCGTCGACACGCGGCACGCGCTTGTCGCCGAGCGGGCGATCGAGGCGGGGGCCGACTTCGTCAACGACGTCGAAGGCCTGCGCTCCGAGGCGATGCGCGCGACGGTCGCGCGGACGGGCGCCGGCGTCGTCGTCATGCACATGCGCGGGACGCCCGCGACGATGCAGGACCACCTCGAATACGCCGACGTCCGGGCCGAGGTTTTCCGGGCCCTCGCCGACGCGACCGATGAGGCCCGGCGCGACGGGATCGCGGCGGACCGGATCCTCGTCGACCCTGGGCTCGGGTTCGGCAAGTCCGCCGAGCAGAGCCTCGACCTCCTCGTCCACGCCGGGGAGTTCCGGTGCCTCGGCTACCCGGTGGTGATCGGCGCATCGCGTAAGTCGTTCCTCGGCGCGGTCCTCGACAACGCCGGTCCGCTCGAGCGGTTCGAGGCCGGACTCGCCGCCGCGGTGATCGCGGCCGAGCGCGGGGTCGCACTCGTCCGGACCCATGACGTCCGGCCGACCGTGCTGGCGCTTCGGCTCGTCGCCGCTGCCCGCACTCTCGCCGAGCGGCCTCCCCGGGCGGGGGAGGCGCTCGCCGCGGTCGACCC
>JASHQX010000108.1 GCA_030038895.1 Thermoplasmata archaeon | reverse complement strand
CGCTGTAAGCCGCTGACGATTGCATCGCGTTGGAGATATCGGTGCTGATCAGGCTCAGGTCTTGGAAAACCGGTGTATTGCCTCCTTCAGTGTAGTTGTCTGGCTTGGTGAACGTGATTACCACCATGGTCGCTGTATCCCCCTTGCTGACGAAGGAAGACAGAAGTCCTGGCGGCACTGGCAGTGGAAGTTGATTGAATGGGAGTTGATCGGTCACCTCCAAGCTCCAGGTCATTATCGATGATGTGGACGCGACCCCTTCCGGAAATGCTTGCCAGAGCATCATCATGAAGGACGAGGGCAACCCCGCCTCCTCTCCGAGGAATGTGGCGCCCACAGCCTTGACATCGTTCCAGTCGGTCATGTTGGAGATACCAAGGTTTTGGGTAACTAGTAACGGAAGTGCCCGCGCGGTCTCGTTTGGGAAGAGCATGGGAAGGAGGGAAGGGAACGTGGTCCGCATCGCGGTGTCCGCGCAAGGCGTGACGTTGAGTGATTGGAAGCACGCCGGCGTTACCGTCTGGTTGAATCCCGTGTCCGTTCCATTGTTCCCGTAATAGAACGTGGAGAGGATCTGCTCCTCCAGCTGGCTTGTGTTGAGAGTCTCCTTCGTCTCGACGTAGGCCGGCCAATCGGCCCGAGAGAGGTTGGTCCCGCTCGGCAAGCTGCTAGCGATTCGCGTCCACGCCTGAGAATACGCCGCCGCCGGTCCCCACACCATCTGGGTGGTCTCGTTCAATGCGCTGGACAGCGAGGGCGTGGAAGAAAGGGCTTGTTCAAGAATCCCCACTCCTACTGCGGCCTGAATCGAGAGTTCCTCCGCATAAGCCGAGTAGAGCGATTCTACCCCCCCGAGATACTCGATTCTTGGATCGCTCTGGATTGCCTGGGCGGCCGCCAACGTTGCGTTCTTCCCGGCCGGACCCGTAATGTCGCTCCCGACGAGAAGCACAATTGAGGAGGACGGGGGTGAAGCGGCGTTGGGGAACTCTGCCGAGAGCTTGTTTTGGGCGATGACGCTGGCATCTGTGCTTGGCAGCGACGAGGGGGCGGAGTTGGTAAATGGAGACCCCGAAACCACGACCACGTACATGCACACCAGAACGATTGCGAGCCAGAACCCAATGAAGTGCCATGGCCGTTTGACGATGCTCCGGCCCAACCGCTCAAGAACGTGGGGTCCGTGCTTTGGGCCGAGCACCTCGGAGGCGGTCTCCTGCTGGTTCGTTCCTGACCCTCCCATGGTTTCATCCCACTCCTGATCGAATCGGAGCCTGCTTCTCCCGTGCTCAGAACTTGCGAACGGTACCCGGTTCGGTGGTGTATTCGAATTTTTCTCGTTACTGTCGACCGGTTCCTGCAATGTTGCCGCCGTTACCTCAGAGAATCACCAACTAGCATGCGGCGCTACGGAATATGCATTATACCCCACAGGTGTGGTATGCGATCCCGGCACCGACACGGGGAGTCCAATCTTGTCAACGGAAATCACGGTGAGATTGCGTCTCAGCGAGGTTCCGGAGATGCGCTTTCTTGCGGGCGCTTTTGACCACGCAGAAAGTGCTCAGTTCCTCAGGGTGGACGCCAAAGGCTTCGTGTTGCTGTGCCGCGTTCCAAGAAAGGAGTTAGCCCCGTTCCGGCGGTCCCTAAGACTTGGCACACCCAATCGGATACAATCCAAGGTGGTCAATACGGAAAGAACCGGTGTACACGTGCTTCTAGTCAAGATTCTCTTGCCACATCAGGGCGCGCGTCGGCATGCGGACAGGCTGCCCAACAAGAGATTCTTGGGACTAATGGACAACTTCATTTTCCACGACATGAGCCGGTTGAGGGTCGACAGTGGATTGCTGGTGACATCATTTGTTGGAGAAGATTCAGCCATCGAAAAGCTCATCGAGGAACTCAGGCGTTTCAGTAGTGCCATTAAGATTGTCCGCCTTGGCCGTCCGCGAGCGCTTGGCACCAACGCTCTGGACGCCCTGACCGTTCGCCAAAGAAGCATCATTCAGCTTGCACATGCAATGGGATACTACAACATCCCAAGGAAAGCGAGCACAGAGGACATTGCGCGAATTCTCGGCATGAACAAGGGAACGATCGGAGACCATCTACGGCGTGGCGAGAGACATCTGATAGATAGCTTGCTGCTCTTGAGGTCGGCCCCGAGTTCGATAGCCGAGACAAAAGTCCGACCAAGGAACTCGAGGGAGCTTTCGAAGCGCATGGAACAGCGATAGCCCCCTTTCTGCAGATGTCAGGGTAGCCCCGTGGATTTGAACCCCCGGGGGATTCGGAAGTTCTGTCGGAATTGCCCCCGTTTTTGTGCGCGCCTTGGGGTTTCGGTGCGCGACCGACTTTTCGGGCAAACCCGCACCGTTCGACCCGACGTTCAGGCCGAGCGTGGGGAAAGCGCCCCTAAGGCCGCCGTCACGTCGCGGAAGTCCCGGGTCGAGAGAGAGAGGTCGGCCGCCGCCCGGACCTCGGGAAGGAAGCTATTCAAGGCGACGCCGCCGCCGACCGTACGGAAGACCCGCGCATCCGACCAACCGTCGCCGACGTGCACGGTCTCGAAACGTTGAGCGCCAGCCCGGGCGAGGAGGAGTTCCACCGCCCGGACCTTGTCAGCGTGAACCCCAGCGGGCGGACCGATCCGGCCATCGGTGATCGCCTGTGCGTCGACCCCCTCTTCGTCGTCGAACGCAAAGGTCCGGCGGTAGTAGCTCGTCACGTACGACGGATTGTGGCTCAAGAGCGCGACCCGCGCGCCGTGGCGGTGCAGCACGCGGACCCCTTCGGCGATCCCATCGAGCTTCGGGGTGCGCTCGACGATGGCCTCGACCTCGGCCACCGTGTGTCCGGTGGCGATCCCGAGGATGTTCGCGAGGTGCTGGTCCTCCCCGATCTCGTGGGCGTAGAACTGTCGGTTCGACGCTTCAAATTCGGAAGTGCGGCCGAAGGCAGCCGCGATGGGCCGCCAGCCGTGGCCCCGGGTAAGGGTGCCATCGATGTCGACCGTGACCAGCCGCCAGCGAAACCTGTCCATCGACGCACTTACGCGCGGCTGCCGCGGCCCAAGAGAATCCCACCGGTCCAGAGCAGGACCAACCCGAGGGCAGCTATCGGGAGAACGGTCGTGAGCCGGCCGGGGGCGGTCGGGAGAAGGACGGCGACCAGTACGAGGCCGACGAGGGTCAGGAGCAGCCCGAGACCGAGGGCCCGCTGCCTCGACCCGGGGGGTCGAGCGACAGGGATGGGGGCCGAGAAAGGAGGTTCCTGCGCAGGAGTCGCCATGGCGCAGCGCGGGACGCGGGAAGGGGAAGATAACCGTGCCGGGACCGGATCGGCCGACGCAGGGTGGGGGACCGCTAGCGATTGATGAGCCGACGCGGCGGGATCCCAGGCTCGAACGCGGCGGCGGTTCTCTTCTCGTCGGCTTCCCGCTGGGCGGCGGTGATGGAGCGGACGAACGGCCGGGCGCCAATGGGCGAAACGATAGTGGTGATGAGGCCGACTGCGGCAACGATTGTGAAGAGCTTCGTGCTGTAGATCCCTTGGTTGAGGAGGATGACTGCCATGGCGGTCGAGACCGCGCCGCGGCTCGATACAAAGAACCCGGCGGCGAGCGACTCGTTCGCTGACCAGCCAAGGAGCCGGGCGATGCCGGCTCCGGCGAAGATCTTGGAGAAGATCGCGTAGACCACGAGAGCCAGGAACGCGACGATCGGGACGACACTGAAACCGATCAGCTTCAAGTCCATGCTGAAACCGACCAGGGCGAAGAAGAGCGGGATGAAGAATCCCCAGGTGACCGATTCGAAGATGAAGCTGATCGACCGGTGCTCGCGACGCCCGGCACTCTCGGGCGTGATGAGGAGGCCGCAAAAGAATGCGCCTACGAGGTATGTCAGCCCGAGGAGCTGGGAGTACAGCGCGGCCCCGAGCGCGATCACCATCAGTACCGCGAACCCGCCCTCACGCGAGCGCCAGGATTGGCGGAACCGTTCGACCATCCGATCCCAAACTTTGAGCTGGCGCAGGCTCCGCTGGAGGAAGTAGACCGCCAGGATGGATGACAGGAACAAACCGGTGGTGACCGCCGCAGTCGCGATCGAAAGCCCGACGGCGTTCGGATGGCTGTAGATCTGGAGGAGAACCGCGAAGACCGTCACTGCGCAGAGTTCGTTGATCATTGCCGAGTTCATCAGAGCCGCGCCGAACCGGCTTTCGAGGAGGTCGAACTCCCGGAGCATCACGCCAAGGACGGGGAGCGCGGTGATCGAAATCGTCAGCGATACGAACAGGGTCTCGATCGTCGGGAGTGCTGGATAGATCACCCGGACGATCTCGGCCCCCACGAGGAACGGTACGATGAAGATCACAATCCCTATCACGCCCGCCGTGAGGCCCGTAGACCGAATCTGTTGCGGCGTGATGGCCATCCCGGCCATCACGAGGATGAAGAAGGTCGCGAGGACCTGAAGCGCGGAGAAACTTGTCGCGATGCTCGTCAGGCCAAGAGGGCCGGCGAGCACGGTGGGACCGAGGATCACTCCTACGAGCAACTGGCCGACCAGGGCCGCTTGGCCCAGCCGCACGAATAGCTCGCCAATCAAGACCGAGCAACCGACCAGGAGGAACATGCCAACGACGATGATCGTGGTCGCGTTCACGTCCGCCTGCTCTCCGCGTCCACCGTCCGAACGGCCCGGGCCCCCACGGAAGGGTCCCGTGCGATTGAGCCCGGGGCCACGGTGGGGGGAGGTGCCTCCCTCACAAGTAACTTGTGAGAAGTCCGAATGACCAAGCGGGAAGGTAATCCCGCCCGTCGGAGTACGGACCGGGGCCATGGTCGACACGCGACGGGCGGGTGGTGCTGGGCGGGACGCGACCGAGCGTCGGGAAGCGCTCGACGAACGCCGCCGCCGTTCGGTGGAGGAGCCGCTCGATGTCCGCCTCCGTGTCGGAGAAACGTACCCGATCCTCTCGGTCCGCAACCCGCTGCACGGGACCGAGTATCTCGTCCTGTGGCCGACCTACCCCTCCCCAGAGGTCACGCTCTGTACTTGCACGGACTACGCCCGACGCGGTCTCGGCCGCTGCAAGCACATCGAGGCCGCCCTCCGTTGGATGGAAAGTCACCCGGGGGAACGACCGGGCCGCCCACGCGGGACCCGCTGGACCGCGCGTCCGGGCCCGGGGCTCTGGAAGCGGGTCGATCGGGCCATAAAGGACCGAGCGAAGGATCCGTCGCCAGCCAGCCTTGCCGTTCGGAAACCGGGGCGGCTCCTGTTCGAGCGGCCCGCCCGCTAGGCCCGTTTCGAACTGGGTGATCGGTGGAGAACCGGAAAGGGTTCGCGTCGTCGCGGCCCGAGGGGCCGACCTAGCTCGACATGCCGGGCGCGCCCTTCAGCGCCCGGATCTTGTAGTACTCGGGGTCCACGATGACCTCGCCGTTGACGCCCATCGTCTCGATGGTCTTCAGCTGGGCCCCAACCTGCTTCTTCGCGGCCTGCCAGTCCTGAATCGCGATCGAGAACTTCTTCTCGACCTCCGTCCGGTAGATCGGGCCGGAGTTGTACGAGCAGAACGGGATGACCCGACCGTCGGGGACTGCGTAGTGGATGTCGCAGCGCATGAGGCGCTGGATGTCGTAGTCGTAGGCGTCCTGGAAGTGCATGTTCCCGATGTAGAGCGTGCGCCAGGTGAACTTCGCGAGCGCCTCCTTGTTGCCTTCGGTGAAGATTCCCGCGATGACCCGCACGCAGTTCTTCTCGCTCAACCCCTCGGGCGCCTTCGAGAAGTCGAAGTACTTGGCCACATCGTGAAGCAAGCGGGCGCCCGCGACGGCGGTCCGGACGCGCGCGAACCGGGCGTCCCGGTACTTTTCGATCATCGTCTCCACGTTCTCGAAGAACCCGTCGACGTCCATGAACCGCGGGAGCGGCGTGATCTTCTGCCCGTCCTGGGAGACGAAGGCGAACGTCGCGCATCCGCATCCGGGGTGCGTCGTCAGCGTCATCTTCTCCTCACCGTGGATGATCGAGACGAGCTCGGAGATCGGCGCGACCGACGGGACCGGGAAGAAGTCCGACTTGTCGAACGGTCCCTCCGTGCAGAGGATGCGTACGAGATCCGACTGGGTGAACCGCATCTGGAACCGGTCCTTGTCGGGAATCCTCGCGGTGAGGGCGACCGGCTGGAAGTTGACGCCACGGACGACGTCGATGTTGTCGATCGCGTACTTCACCGTCGGCCAGATCTCCTTCTCGTTGAACCCACCGACCAGGGTGGGGACGAGGACGACGCTGATGGGCTTGTCCGGCTTTCCGGCGGCGAGCTCGGCGGCGGAGGAGTGAGTCTCCCGTGCGGCCTGGATCGCCTTCGACTTCACCTTGAGTAGCGGAACCCCTCGGACCTTGCGGTAGATCTCGTCATCGAGGCCATCGAACTGCAGGTAGAGCGTGTGAAGCCCCGCGTCGCGGCAGGCCTGAGCAAAGCCGGGTTCGTTCGCGACCCGGATTCCGTTGGTGGCGACTTGGATCTGCTTGAAACCAAGATCCCGGGCCATCGAGACCGCGTCCAGGAAGAGCGGGGAGAGCGTCGGCTCGCCACCCGAGAACTGGACGGCGACCGTCCCGACGGGCTTCTGCTCGCGGAGGGTCTTCAGCATGAAGTGGATCTGCTCGCGCGTCGGCTCAAAGACGTAGCCGGCGGCGTTCGCGTTCGCAAAGCACACCGGGCACTTCAGATTGCACCGGTTCGTGAGATCGACGAGCGCGAGACCGGTGTGCGACTTGTGGTGGCTGCACATCCCGCACGTGGTGGGGCAGCCCCGGAACTTGTCGTAGTAGGGGTTCTCGTACCCGACTCCGTCGTGGGCGTAGACCTCCATCCGGAGGTAGAAGTCGACGTCGTTGGAAATGATGTCCCAGAAGTACCCGTGCGTGCGGCAGGTCTTCTCCATGATGACGCGGCCGTCCTTCTCCCGGACGATCGCGGGAATCACCTTGATGCACTCGGGGCAAACGGAGGCGGTCTTGCGGGGAAGGCCTCGCGGCGCCTGGAACTCCTTCATCACACGTGCCGGCATTGTCTTTCCCTCGTTTTCGGACCCTCTTACGGGTACGGAACCGTCCCGTCCACCCACTCCGCCCTACATAATTCATCTGTCGTGCCGGGCGCGACAAAACCGGGCTCCCGTGACGTAGAGTGGCACGGTCGAATTCGCGACAAACCCCCTCGATGTGCGAACCGGACGGGACCAGGGATGCTCCTCGGCTTCGCCCCCCCGTGGGGCGGGCGCCTTGCCGCAACTTAAGGCCCCTTCAGCTTATTCCCTGCGTGGCCTCCGGGGTGAATACCATGGCGCCCTCGCGCCGCAGATCGACCCGAAAGCGAGCCTCCCGGGGACCGGACGCCCGGCCCTCCCCGCCGAGAGCCCTCAAGCCCCGAGGCTTCGTGGGACGGGATCCGAGCCCCGTGCTCGATCACTACCCTCCAAAGGAACCGGGTCGGGCACCGAGAGGGCCTCCGCTCTCGGAATCTCCGCCCTCTCTCCACGTTCCCTCGCCCACGGCGGTCCATCGGGCGGCAACCGGACCCACGCCCCCGACCCCCCCGACGTCGCCGGATGCCGTGTCCTCTGACCGGGCGCCCCTGACCTCCCCCCTTATCACACTGGATCGACCGTTCGACCTCGACGATTTCTCGTCCCTGCTGGGCGAGACGTCGATTCGGGTAACCGTCCCCCGGGACGCGCTGCCCGAGGTACTGCGCCGGGTCACCGAGTTCATGGATTTCGGGATCTACGTCTACGCGGTTTCGATCCGGCCCGCGCCTTCGGAGCTGTTGAAGAGCTTCGTAGTCGAGCTCCAGCGGGTGGACTACTCCGCTGAGAAAGGTCTCTGGGTCCCGTTCGTCGACAAGGGGGCCGCAGATTCCCCCTTTGGGCCATCCGGCAACCGAACCTAGGTCCGCGTTCCGAACTCCCTATGTATCGAGGCACGCTCGCCTGATCCGAGGTGTCGGAGTGGCGCTACCACCCGAGGGAGACCGCTGGGAGGTCGAGCTTCGCCTGCTTCGCCAGGAGCTACAGGAACTTCGGCAGGAGCAGCGCGAGCTGGCGAAATCGGTCGAACAGCTCGTGACGACCTTCCGGATGTTGGCCGCTCACCTCGGCATCGCAGCCGAGCCGTACGTTGGCCGCGAGAAAACAAGCGCCCGCCGAGATGTCCCCGGCTTCGGCTAGCTCTCTCGATCGCGATGCGGCTCGTCTACACCGTTCGCGCGGCTCACCCAACCGAACACCTCGGCGACTTCGAGCTCGACCTCGAGGGTGTTGACGGCCCGACTGTTGACCTCGTTCTCCCTTCTTGGATCCCGGGATCGTACCACATCGTTTCCTACGCCCGGGAGGTACGCGCCCTACGCGCGTTCGACCGGCGGGACGACTCCGAGCTCCCCGTAGACCGGATCGACAAAGCCCGGTGGAGGGTCACGACCCACGGCTCCCCCCACATCCGTGCCACATACACCGTGTACGGCCACCAGATGATTACCGAAGGGTTCGATCTTACCCCGGAACACCTGTTCCTCAACGCAGGGCTCTGCATGCCCTACGTGGACGGCCACCAGACCGTACCGGTTGAGGTGCAGCTCGAGGTACCCTCGGACTGGACGGTCGTGACCGAGCTTGAGGGGCTCGGTTTGGAACCGCCCCGCTACCGGGCCCCGGACTACGACACGCTGGTCGACAATCCGATCGATGCCGGGCACCCCCTGGTCGTGACAATCCGCCCGGCCGGAATCCCGCACCGAATCTCCCTCTGCGGTGGTGTGGGGAACTACGAGCTCGAGCGGATCGAGGCGGACCTCACGAAGGTCGTCGAGGCGACGGTACGGCTTGTGGGGGAGTCGCCGCTCACGAGCTACACGTTCTTCTATCATCTCACCGACATACCCGACGGGGGACTCGAGCACGCTGGCTCGACCTCCTGCGTCGTCCGTCGGCTCGTCTTCCGGCCCGAAGAGGACTACCAACATTTCCTAGCGGAGACCAGCCACGAGTACCTTCATCTGTACAACGTCAAGAGGATCCGGCCCAAGGTCCTCGAACCGTTCGACTACACGCGCGAGGTCTACACCCGTTTGCTCTGGTGGATGGAGGGGACCACGGAATACTACGCCTACCTCCTCCTCCGGCGGGCCGGCCTCTTGACCCCTCCGAAGTACCTCGAGACCTTGGCCAAGCAGGCCCGGCAGTATCTGGACACGCCCGGTCGCCACCATCAGAGCCTCGAAGAAGCGTCGTTCCTGGCCTGGATCGACTATTATCAGCCGACCGAGGAGACACCGAACCGGTCGGTCTCCTACTACCTCAAGGGTGCGCTGGTCTCCTTCTGCCTCGATCTTGAAATCCGGCACCGTTCGGAGAACCGGGCGTCGCTCGACACCGTACTCCGGGCCCTCTGGCAGGAGCACGGGAAGGTGGGTCGGGGACTCGACGAGAACGGCTTCGTTCCGCTGGCCGAGCGAGCGACCGGCCTCGACCTTCAACCGTTCTTCGCTCGGTACGTCCGCGGAACGGATGAGATCGACTTCGACGCTTTCGCGCGGTGGGCCGGCCTCACCTTCGGTCCGAAACCCAAGGACCCGGACGACAGCACCGACGAGCCGGGCTACCTCGGAATCCGCTACGAAAACTCGGGCGGTCTCGTTCGGGCCCGCGAGGTCCTCTCCGGTACGCCGGCGCGAGAAGCTGGCCTGACCCCCGGTGATGAAATCGTTGCATTCAACGGCATCAAGGTCACACACGAGGGGTTCGACAAGTCGCTCAAGCACTTCCCGCCCGGCACCCCCGTGGACGTGACGATCTTCCGGCGAGGGCACCTCCGAACGCTCTCCATCGCCATGGGCCGGTCGCCCCCCGAGAAGTACGCGTTCACGCCGGTCGAGGGCCCGGACGAGCTCGCTCGGACGGTCTACGAGGGCTGGCTTGAGTCGAAGTGGGAGCCTGCGAAAAAGCCCGGGACGTAGACCCCCGTCGAGCCGTTTCGGGGTCCCCCCAATGTTCCGACTTGAACCGTACGGGCGTCGAGTCTCCACTACGGGGTTGGGTCAATCCCCATCGAAGGCCGAGGACCCCCCGACCCGGGGATCGATCGGGCGCAACTCGAGCACTGGGCGGACTCCCGGGGAACTAGCTCTCCGCGGCGAGGACGGTGCTTGTAGACGGCGATATGATAGGACTGAGCCACTCCCGAGCCTGCTTCGGAAAGCGCGGAGGAGGCGCTGGGAGCTGGCCCAGGGGAGGGGCGAGCCGACCCGTGGGACGTAGCGGTTCGCATCGGAGGGACGCGGAACGCGTGTCGCTCATTGATCCCTCCGGCAATGATCGCTACTACGCCGGCGACGACGACCAACAGGCCCCCGATGTAGAATCCCGCCCGGAGCCAGAGACTTAGAGCCACCAAGAAGACAAACACAACCCCGCGTGTAGGACGGATATTCACTGTGGACCCACGTAAGGATGAACAGCGGGACCGCGAACGCGACCGTCGCTGAGGGGGCCAGATAGACGACACCGGGAAGCGAGAAAGCGTCGGATACGACGGACTCGAAGAGTCCTTCGGCCAAAATCAGGATTGTACCGAAGGTGAGCTTACCGGTCACGATCGGTGGCGGATCGAGCTCAGAGAACCCGGGTTGACTGCGCGAGCGGGACGGCTAGCTTTTCACTTTCTACTCTGGATTCGGTTGGTCGGTTTCCCCGTGGGGCGGGAAATCGGATGAGGCCCCGTCCCGTCGGCGCGGGATCGCCTTCCGCCCGTATCTCCACTCCCCTTCCATCGGGTAAAGGCGGCGCAGCCGGGTGTCTACGCGGTCCCCGATCGCGACCGCCCCGGGTTCCGCGTCGGTCAGCTGGAGGGTCACCCGGGCCCCCGGCGTGAGCTCGGCGATCACGACTTCGTACGGACCCAGCGACTCGACCTGCGGGTCGAACTCGGTCGGCTGACCTCCAGGGCCGATCACGGTCGTGGCAATGACCTCGAGGTCGTGCCGGGGGAGACCGATCGGCTCTAGGCTTTCCCCGTTTCCGCACGATCGGCAAGCCCCGCGGGACGGGAACGTCACCGAGGAACAGCGCGGACACCGTTCCCCGCAGAATCTCCAGCGACTGGCAAGGCTCTCCCGGTAGCGGGCGCGTGGGATGTACGCCCCTTCCGAGACCGCCGACAGTGAACGGGTCGCGTAGGATTGAGCCTTGACGGGGTCATGGGGAGTTCCGGAGGACCGATCCACCGACCAGTCGCCCGTCCAATCCCCGATCGAGTCGGGCGGCACGAGATGGCGGAGCTCGAAGGCCAGATCCAGCATCGACCCCGGAGATCCGAGCGATCCCAGTCGCTCCGTGAGGCTCGGTCCAGGTCCTTCTACGAATCGCAGCGCGACCGCCCCCGCACCATGGTCGCGACCGGCACGGGTGGGTCCTTGCGGGGCGGTCCCGGGACCTTCCGCGGCCGCTACGACGAGATCCCCGCCCGTGCCGGACTCCGCGGAGGTGATGGCGCGGACAAGGCCTTCGGGTTCCGGTTCGGTGCGCACAACAACCGAGACCGGCGCTCCCCACGCCGCTACCAAGGCTGGATCATACTCCATCGGCAGGGCAGATACCAGGTCCATCGAAATCGGGGGCGGCGATGGAGGGGTCCCGGGGTCGAGGCGTTCGAGGGCAGTCACAAGCAAGGTGAAGAGATCCTCGTCCGGGGCGGCGACCCGGGTCCCGTTGTGCGTCTGCGATGGGACGTAGGCGGTGGCCCGAACCAGATGACGCATCGAGTTCACCCCGCCGCGCAGATCGTGACCGCAGCGGTCGCGCCCGCGCCTCCCACATTGTGTACGAGGGCCCGCTCCGCCGATGGCACCTGACGGGCGCCCGCGGCCCGACGGAGCTGGAGGAACACCTCGTAGATTTGGCTCACGCCCGTCGCGCCGATCGGGTGACCCTTCGCTTTGAGACCTCCGTCGGGATTGACCGGGAGCCGGCCCGTGCGGCGGGTCGTTCCCTCGAGGGTGAGCGACGCCGCTTCACCGGGGCCGGCGAACCCCAGGTCCTCGATCGCTACCAGCTCGGCGATCGTGAAGCAATCGTGGACCTCGAGAAAGCTAACTTCGGTCCGCTCGCAGCCGGCGGACCGGAACGCCTCGTCGGCGGCCCGGCGGCTTGCGGCGAAGCTCGTGAGCTCCGGGCGCTCCTGCACCGCGAGCCGGTCGGACCCAGCGCCGACGCCCTCCACGTAGACCGGAGTATCGGTGAACCTTCGGGCGGACTCGGCCCGGACGAGGAGGAGCGCTGCCGCGCCGTCGCTCACGGGGCAGCAATCGTAGAGACCGAGCGGGTCAGCGACCCGGGGGGCTCGCAGGACCGCCTCGCGCGTGACCTCCTTCTGGAAGTGGGCGTTCGGGTTGAGGGCCCCGTTCGCATGGTTCTTCACGGCCACCTCGGCGAGGGCCTCGGGGCCGATCCGGTGCTCGGCGAGATAGCGGGACGCGATCAGGCCGTAGACGCCGGCGAACGTGAGACCGGCTGCGCGCTCCCACTCGGTGTCGCCCGAGACGCCGAGCCAGTACCGGCGACGGGCGTTCCCGACGTCGGTCATCTTTTCGAGCCCCACCACAAGCGCCACGTCGACCGCCCCCGACTCGATTGAACGGACGGCCGCGCGGAGGGCGAACCCTCCCGAAGCACATGCGTTCTCAACCCGGGTCGTGGGAATCCCGACGATCCCGGTCTCCTCCGCGAGTAGGGCCGACACGTTGCCGATCTGCCAGCCTCCGAATCCGAGGGTCGCGAGGAACGCTTCGCCTACCGCCCCCCGATCTAGGCCGCGATCGACGCTTGCGAACGCCTGGTCGGCCGCGGACCGCAGGAGCTCTCGGGGTCCGGCGTCGAGAACCCCGAACCGGGTATGGCCAGCCCCCACGATCGCCGCCCGACGCCCCAACGCCCCGCCCCGCCAACCGTCTTATCGACCGAGGTTGTAAAGCCTCCCAACGGAACGGAGGGGCGTCGTGGCGGAGGATCCTCCGATCGTCGTGGGAGTCTCGGGGGCGAGCGGCGCGCCGATCGCCGTCCGGGTGCTGCGGTCCCTTCGCGAGGCCCGCGTGCCGGTCGCGCTCGTCGTCTCTTCAGGGGCACAAGCGGTCCTTAAGGAAGAGTGCGGGATGGACGTTGAGGCCCTGCGACCGTTCGCCACTCAGCTCTACGACGAGGGAGACCTTGGGGCGCCGATCGCAAGCGGGTCGCGACGAACTCGCGGTATGGTCGTCGTTCCGTGTTCGGCGAACACCGCCGCCAAAATCGCCCTGGGCCTTGGGGACACGCTGCTCACCCGTGCGGCTCAGGTGCATCTCAAGGAGCGGAGGCCGCTCATCGTCGTCCCACGGGAGACACCCCTCCCCACGATCCTCCTTCGGCACCTCGCGACACTGAGCGAATTCGGAGCGGTGGTGCTGATCGCCTCGCCGGCGTACTATCTCCATCCCCAGTCGATCGACGACGTAACCAACTACCTCGCCGGAAAGGTGCTCGACCACCTCGGCGTCCCCCACTCCCTGTACCGGGGCTGGAAGGCGGTCGAATGACGCGCCCGTGGTCGGCCTACGCCCCCTGGCCGTTCGTCGGAGCGGCCGTTCTGCTCGTGATTCTGATCCTCCTGACCCCCATCCTCATCCCGACGACGAGCCATCCCGCGCCCGGGGTTCTCACGGAAGCGATACTCGTCGTCGATCGAATCCCGGGCGAGAACACGACCCAGTTCTATGTCGTGGCCTACGGGGAGGCAATCCGATATGCGGGGATCTGGGTCGGAGTCACCGGGAACTTCTCGTGGAACGGGGTCGGTTCCCCGGATTGGGCGGGACTCCGCTGGACCGAGCACCATAATGCGAGCAATGTGGTCGCCCTTCCGTTCAACACGTCGAGCAACCCGGTCGCGGTCAACGTGACAGCCTTCTATGTGAGCTCAAGCGGCAACGCGGTCTACGGTGGCGTCCTAGCGTTCTACGTCGGTCCCGGCCCGTCCGGCGTCTCCGTCTACTCGGCGACGCCGACCCATGGCGTGTTCGTCCCCGCCCTGACCCCGGTCGACAATGCGAGCCAGCCGTTCTACGTCATCCTGACGACCCTGCCGGCCGGGAGCGTCCCATGAGGCCGTCGCGTGTCGTCCTGCTCCTGTGGTCGGTCCTGATCGCGATCCTCCTCGTCCTTGAAATCGCCGAGATCACGCACCTCTTCACGGTCTCGATCCAGTCGGCTGTCGAGGATCCCCTCGCGTTCGTCTTCGCGCTCGTATTCACGACAATCCTCGCGCTCATCGGCGCAATCTTCATCGGGATCTACTTCGCCCAGCGGATCTTGAGCTCCGCAGCGTTCACCCCGTTCGAGGAGGAGATGCTCAAGATGCGCGGCGACATCTCGGACATGAAGGAGTCGCTTCGGAAGATATCGGGCGCCCCACCCCCGAACTCGCCCGCGGGCGATTCCCCCCACGAAGAGGATCGACCATGAAGGTGCCCGTGCTCGACAACGGCGGCCAGTGGACGCACCGCGAGTGGAGGGTCCTGCGCGACCTCGGCGTCGAGAGCCGCATCGTCCCGAACACCGTCCCGTTCTCCGATCTCGACGCGGACGGGGTCGTCCTTTCGGGGGGCGCGCTGAGCCTGGAAGGGACCGCGACGAAACTGGGTCGGGTCGCCGATTGGATCGACCAGGTGCCGGTCCCCGTCCTCGCGATTTGCGTCGGCCATCAGTTTCTCGGCCGCCACTTCGGGGGGCGCGTCGGTCGGGCCGCCGCGCCCGAGTTCGGCCGGGTCGACCTCACGGTCGATGAGCCGGATCACCCCCTCTTCATCGGGCTGCCTCCCCATCTCACTGTCTGGGCCAGCCACAACGATGCTGTTCTGGATGCTCCTCCGGGCTGGCTCGTCCTCGCCCACTCCCCGTCGTGCGATGTCGAGGCGATGGCGCACCCGTCTCGCCCGATCTGGGGCGTGCAGTTCCACCCCGAGGTCGAGCACACCGAAGGGGGGGTCGAGATCTTCCGGCACTTCCTCGCGGCGTGCCGCCGCTAGCCCCCCTCGGGAATAAGTACGGAAGCCGGGTCGGCCGGGGTGACCGATCGTGGCGCGCATCCGAAAAGGTTCAGGAGTCCGGGAGCACGACCTTGTCGCCCGGGCCAAGGTGCTTCGGGAATCGATTGACCCGTTGATCCCGCGACTCACCCGTGACTGCCCACCGGACCGGTTCGATCGACGCCGTGTGGAGCTCGAGGAGGTGCGCGTGGCCCGAGACGACACGAAGCGGCTCGAGCGTTTGACCCGGTGGGGCGACCCGCTCGCCCGGGCGCTCGCCGGCCTGTTAAAGTTCTATCTCGACCCGAGCCCGCCGACGGTGGTCGCGTTCGCGATCCCGTCGGGCGAGGTCTCGTTCGCCACGCTAGCGCGGACCGACCGGGAGGCCGAGGTCGCCGTTCAGCAGTCCGATGACCCGGAGCGGCTCCTGCTCGGGTACATCGACTGGGCCCGCAAGGGATTCCACTTCTTCGCGACGCGCCGCGCGCTGTGGTGCAGCGGTCGTTCCTCGACACCGCCCGACGAGTTCCGGTCCGAGAAGATCGCCGACCTTCCCTATCGCCTGACCGAGGAGGGGGGCGATCGGGACTTCGTCTGCGTTCACCTCGCGGCGGGAGACCCCCGTCCCTACCTCGAGGTCGGCTGGACGGGGGCGGGCACCGCATTCCGGGTCTGCCGTCGGTGCACGAAGGACGACCGCCACCTTCTCGGGAGCGTCTCCGACGGCATGGCGGGGCCGGACCCGACCGCGGAGTTCCCCGTCCGGGCCGACCTCAACGTCCGTTGCACCGGCGGGCCAGAGTGTGTGCACTCGAGCGTTCCGCCGCTCTCGCGTGCGCTCGTCAAACGCTACGAGCTGGGACGCCTCTCTGACTCCCAGATCCTGGACGAGTACTCCGCCGAGGTACGGCCCCGGATCGAGCGGACCTCCCGGCCGACGTACGTCGCCGGCGGAGTCTGCTACGGGGACCGACGAGCCGAGTTCCTGGAGGCGCTTCACCCGTCGGTCGTCGAGCGCCGGGCCCTCGAGGCGGTCCTGGGTTCCGAGGGTGGGTACTTTGAGGTCGACGAGCCGAGCGCCAGCCGGGCCCTCGAACGGCTTTGGTCCGGGCACGCCGAGACGATCGTCGGGAGCATCGTCCGCGACCCGGAGGAGGCGCGCCGGCTGGTCGAAAGCGCACGAGGGGCCCCGGGGCGCGTCGCGGAGATCTTGAAGCGTGCGCAGCGCCAGAGCGACGAACGCGAGCTCCTCGAGGCGCTGCCCCGGTACCGGTCGCTCGCCCGCGAGGCCGCCTGGCTCGATCGGGTCGCCCGGGAACACCGCACCCACGGCGACGCGGGAGCGGAGCGAACGCTCCTGCAATCGCTCCCGCGGGAAGGCAAGGAGCGAGGGATCGCCTACGGCGTTCTCATCGCGCTCGGTCGGGCGAACGCGCACGCCTGGCAGTTCTCCGACACGGAGCGGGAGTTCGGAACCGCCCTCGCCGACCGCGCGCGCGAGCTTCTCGCCGCTCCGGCCTCGGAGTACCACGCGGCGCTCGAACGGCTCCTCGCGGCGGCAGGAGTGGCGAACTGGGGGGAGCGCGAGACCGAGGCGAGCTCGTCGTAGGCCCCCACCGGGCGTTCCGGATTTTTGTCTCCTCGCCCATAAGAAAAAATACCTAACCTGGCCTTATTTTAAGGTCCGTCGTGTGGCCCCGCGAGGGGTCGCCAACCGGGAGCGGACAGTGGGCACGCCCGAGGACGCGGCCGCCGCGATCGTCGTCGCGGGCGACGAAGAGACCCGTGTGCTCCTTCGCGGCCTGTTGCGGTTGCATCACTTTCGCGTCGAGGGAGAGGCTGAAGGCGCGACGCACGCGCTCGAGCTCCTGCGAGAGCACCGGCCCCAGATCATGGTCGCCGACGTGAACTTGGCCGAGGGCAGCCCGTCGGCGCTGATCGGCGCTGCCCGTGCGGTCCTGCCGCGGCTCAAGATCATTCTGGTGGCCCCGGCCTCGCGGCCTCCAGCGCCGGCGGCCGACGCGGCGCAGCGCCCGGACGTCGTCCTCCTTCGACCGTTTCGGATCCGCCAGTTTGCCGAGGCACTCCTGCCGATGGCGAACTCCTCGGGAACGGCCTCTGGCCCACCCCCGGGTCCCGGATAGCCGGGGTCAGACCGAGCGAATACGGTACCGCTCGATCGCTGCGGACTCCTCGAAGTGGAGGTCCGCCGCCGGCACGACGATCACGTGCATCGGGGGTCCAAAGTCGATCGACCGAAGGCGATCGAACGGTCCAAACCAGCCGGCTGCGTCCGGGCGACCGACCCGCGCCGCCACGGCGACCGGTGCGGAGTCCGGCACCGCGGCGCCGTCGGGGTCACGTTCGCGCAGGATCGAAAGCCCCTCGCGGGCCAGGAGGAAACGCCCCTCCTCGGGAACGAGGTCGAGCAGGACGAGGGTGTGCAGACCCCGCGCGCGGTTCGCCGCGAGGTGCTCGATCGGTGAGCGGGGAGCGAATCCCGGGGCCGGGAACGGCAGCGAGACGGTCCGTCCGAACCGGTACGCGCTCAGGCCGAGGAACCCGACCGCGGCGGTGAGGATGCTCGCGTTCGGCACGTACCGCCACGCGTGACCTGCGCGCTCAACCGCGACCCGGAGCGCGACGTGCGTGGTCGCGGTGAACGGGTCACCGACGACTACGAGCGCGACGCGCGACGCCTTTTGGAGCGCGTGGAGAAGCGGCGCCTCCGACTCGAGGAGCGGACGGGTCAGGAGGGTCACCGGCCGGCCGATTGTGTCCGCGAGTCGCTCGAGGGTCCCGGCGGGAGCCACGGCTGTGTACTCCTCGGCGAAGACCGCGTCGCTCGAACGGAGTGCGTCGAGCGCGAGGGGAGAGAGCCCGCGCTCGTCGCTGAGACCCAGCCCGATGAACCAGAGCTCTCCCATTGGTCCCGTCGCTTCTAGGCGCGGACCGCAAGGACAGGGCAGGGAGCCGCCCGAAAGAGCTCCTCGAGGAACCGACGGGTGATGAGCGGGCCGCCGGACTGGTCGGGTTCGCCGCCGACGACAAGGAGCCCGAACCGCTCCCGGGCGGCGGCGCCGAGGATCAGTTCCGGTAGGCGGTGCCGCCGGCCGAGGAGGGACGGGGGGAAGATCGTCCGGCGCCGCGAGATCGGCGTCCCCCGCGGGCCCCGGCCGTCGGGCCCCTCGCCCTCCGGTTCGGGCCGCTCAGGTCCGGTCCCCAGCGTGAGGGCGATCACCCGGACGCCGGGGACGTGGACCGCGATCTCCTCGGCGACCCGGGTCGCAGAGGGCGAGGGGTTCTCGCCAAGCGTGGGGAGGAGGATCCGGGGGATCTGCTCGGTCGCGAGCGCGAGCCGGTTGAGGACGAGGACGTGGGAGCGCGCGTGCTGGAGGATTCCGGTCGCGGTGTGCCCGACGAACGGGTTGCGGCTGCGCTTGTCCCCCCGGAGGGTCAGGAAGATCGCGTCCGCTCCGTGCGCTTCCGCGCTCTCGAGGATCTCACCGGGTACGTCTGTCGCCGCGCGAACCTCGGGCTCGACCTTCACGTCGAGCGACGCGCCGGCCTCGTGCGCCGGGATGACCAGGTGGACCGAGGCGCGCCATTCGCGGGTCACCTCCGGGAGCGTGATCGTCGGAATCACGTGAAGGACCCGGATCTCGCCGTCCGCCTCGAGGAGCATCGAGGCGAACCGGATCATCGGCTCAACTTCCGCGGGCTTCTGCACTGGGATGAGGATCGTGCGGTACATCGTTCACTTACCGATCATGGGGAGGAGGGCGAGGTCAAGCGTCAGGATGTCCACGTACGGGATCCCGAGGTAGGGTAGGGGCGGCGTGACGATATGGCTATTGACGAACGCCTGGAGGGTCGGGATCGAGAGGTTCGTGTGGTCCGAAATGCGCGGGATCTGCACCAAGACCGCCTCGGGGACGAGGGCGGGGTCCACCGACGAGGCGGAGGGGGCAACCCACCAGAACGGAAGGGTCGCGTTGACGGTGAAATTGCCGTATTCCTTCATGTACATGAGGGTCTCGTTGAGAAGCGCGACGAGCCCGGGTTGCGTCTGCCCCGGAGGGGTCGGGGCGCCTCCCGTGAAGTTGTAGTCGGTGAGGGAAGGGCGTTCCCAGAACAGGTACGGGGCGTCCGTGTTCTGCGCAACGAGCGACGAACCGGCGAGCGTGTGGTTGTTCGGGTAGTAGAGGAGCGAACCGTTCGCCGCGGCCGGATCGATGACCTGTGCGATCCCCGTGACGACCAGCGGGTAAAGGAACCCGGCTGTCAGGAAGAGCGCGAGAAGGAAGAGCAGAGCCGCCCGCAGGTGCCCTCCGGCGGAGTGGGCCGCGCGGGGGCGTGGAGCGCTCGGGCTGGGGGTACGGGCCGCGGTCATAGTCCTCCGAGCGGCAGCAGGTGACCGACCACCACTCCGGCGTAGTGGTAAAACGGCAAGGTCGAGACCCAAGCGAGCAGGAGGTAGATCAGTTTGATCCCGACGAACGCGCTCACGAGGCCTCCGAAACCATAGACCAACAGGTTCCGGCGCAGGAGATCGATCGCCGGTCGCGGACGGAACGGTACTCCGACCAGCGCGAGCGGGATCAGCAACGGGATGATGATCCCGTTGAACAGGAGGGCCGAGAGGACGGCAAGTTGGGGGTTCGTGAGGTCGAGGACGTTCATGATGGCGATCCCCGGGAGTCCCGCCGCCCCCGACGCGATGAAGATTGCGGGGATGATGGCGAAGTACTTCGCGACGTCGTTCGTGATCGAGAAGGTCGTCAGAGCCCCGCGGGTGATCAGGAGCTGCTTGCCCACCGAGACCACTTCGATCAGCTTGGTCGGGTCGTTGTCGAGGTCGACCATGTTGGCCGCCTCCTTCGCGGCACTGGTCCCGCTGTTCATCGCCATGCCGACGTCCGCGCGGGCCAGCGCCGGCGCGTCGTTGGTGCCGTCCCCGGTCATCGCCACGAGCCGCCCCTGAGATTTCTCCCGCTCGATGAGGGTGAGCTTGGTCTCGGGTTTCGCCTCGGCGACGAACTCGTCGACCCCGCTCTCGCGGGCGATCGCCGCCGCCGTGAGGCGGTTGTCGCCGGTGCACATGATTGTGTGGATCCCCATCAACCGCAGCTCGCGGAGCCGATCAGTGATCCCCGGCTTCACGACGTCCTTGAGGAAGACGAGGCCAAGCATCCGGCGGTTCATCGCGATCGCGAGCGGGGTCATCCCCTGGCGCGACGCCTCGGCCGCGGCCGCGCGGAGCTCGGGCGGTGCGATCGCCCCGTACGCCTCCATCGTCTTGACCGACCCCTTGAATACCTCGGTCCCGTCG
>JASHQX010000107.1 GCA_030038895.1 Thermoplasmata archaeon | reverse complement strand
AGGTACTGGGAGAGGGGGCTCACGTTGACGGGCGCACCGAGCCGACGCTGAAGGGCGCTGACCATGCCCTGATTCTGCGATACGCCTCCGGTGAACGTGATCTCGGGCTCCACGCCGACCCGTTGCATGAGCGAGAGCGTGCGGTTCGCAATGCTCGCGTGCAGCCCCGCGAGGATGTCCTTCGGGTCCTTGCCTCTGGAGACGTACGACGTAACCTCGGACTCCGCAAACACCGTGCAGGTGCTCGTGACCTTCACCGCGCGCCGCGCCTGCAGAGAAAGCGGACCGATCTCGCCGACGTCGTACCCCAAAGCGTTCGCACAGACCTCGAGGAACCGCCCTGTCCCGGCCGCGCACTTGTCGTTCATGGCGAAGTCGACCACCTCGCCTTTCTCGTTGATCCGGATCGCCTTGGTATCCTGGCCGCCGATGTCCACGACGAGGTGGGTCCCAGGGTAGAGGAAGTTGGCGCCCCTCGCGTGACACGAGATTTCGGTCACCACGAGCTGCCCGAAGTAGACCTTGTACCGTCCGTACCCAGTGCCAGTGATGAACGCCACCTCCGACCGGGAGATGTGTGCGTCCGCGAGCGCGGCGTCCAGCGCACGTTCCGCATCCTTCACGATATCCACACCCACCACGCTCAGCGACTTTCCGAGGATCTGGGAATCCTCCCCGAGCACCACGCACTTCGCCGTGGTAGAGCCAATGTCCACTCCCGCGACGACCGAGCTCATGCGATGGCGGCCCCTGCGGCGGCCGCCACGGCCCGTCGCTGCTCCAGGGATTCGAAAAATGCGTCCATACGGTTCTTAATCTGGGCCGGCGCGAAGTAGCGGGGATCTTGGTGGTCCGACTCGACGTACAGGGTGGGGACTCCCTGGTCGTGAATCAGCCAGTCCCTCAGGTCCCCCTGTCCGGCGGTGAACGAACGGCACGACTTGATTCCGTGGATGATGGCCGCGTCGGCCTGGTACTCCTTCACGTAATCTGAGATGATCTTGCGGCGCAGGGGCCATGACTGATTCACGTAGGCGCCGAGGCTGTACTCCGCAATGCTCTCGAACGGCCGAGACGGGTCATGACGAAAACCGCGGTCGAAGAGGCCGCCAACCTTTGGGTAGGTGGCCACGACGGAGACGGCGCCCCACTTCCGGAAGAAGTCCCAGAACGTTCGGTAGTTCGTGTACGGAGGGACACCCTCCACGAGGACACGGAACTTCTCCTCGGGGAGGGGATAGTTCCCATCCCGCACCCGCGCCCGTACTTCGTCGTTGACGACGTCGTAGAACTCCGCGGCCTCCCGGGTACCTCGGAGGACGTTGATCGGGAACATGTAGAAGATCGATTCGAAGTACGCTTCGATAGGCGACGGGCGTAGCCGGCCACTGCGCAGGAACTCCACCCAACCGTCCTCGGCGCGACGCGATTCGGTGAGAACCCGCTTCAGTTCGTCCATGTCGAACGCAAGGCCGGTGCGTTTCTCCAGCAGGTGGACGAGTTCCCAGAGCTGGCTCACCAGGTAGTCGACGTCCTCCTTGCGCGGAGTCTCCTCTCGCATGTACGGCACATCGAACATGAACAGCGGGGCGCCGTACGACTCTGCGAGCGCCTCCCACCACTTCACGTAGATATAGCAGCCCGAGAAGCTGCACACAAGGAGGTCGGGGCGGGGAATGTCGCCGAAAGAGGTCTTCCCGCCCAGGTCCTGAAGTCCGATGTCGTTCTTCACATACCCGCACACATCAAGCCCGTAGCCGAGCGATTCGGCGTGCAGGATGTTGTCGAGCGATTGGTGCTTGATCGCGCAGTTGAGAGCGACGATTTCCGGGAACACCACTTCGTAGCCGAACGAGCGCAGGATCTCGGTAAGGTTCCCCCCTACCAGCAGGTAGGCCACGGGACGAGACGGTTTTTCGCGGGATTCGAGGCGGCGATAGTACTCCTCCACGAGCTTACGCTGCAGTCCGCGGGCATCGCGGAGGAAGGATTGTGGGACCCCGGCGGGCGCAGGAGGTGCCGCCACGGCGTCCGACACCGGTTCACTCCCCCGGCGCGCCCGCGGAGAGGGTTCGTTCGCCGCACCGTCCGCAGAAGGCGAACTCCTCCGGGAGGCCCTTGGCCCCGCAGTGAGGACAGTGTCGCGTCGGACGGCCGAAGGGGAACTCGCCACCTTTGCCTTCGGCAAGGCGACGCCGTAGCCCCCGCACGTCGGGAGGACGCTTTTCGACGAAGGCGGTCATTCCCTCTTGGGGTTCGCGATTGGCGAAGTGGAGCGAAAGCCAGTCCCGGCCGTGTCCGACCGTACTGTGCCACGAAAGCTCCTTCCAGAAGTTCACCTGTTGTTTGGTGTATCGTAGGCACTCTGGAAACATTCCCAGCAGTCGAAGACACAGCTTGTCGACCGCGGCGTCCAACGCCGTGAGGTCCACCCTATAGTCCTCGAGCCCTTTGTGGGCAAGAGCGACTTCCTCCGGGGTCGGCTCCGCGACGAAGTCCGTTCCGCGTCGCACGGACGGAACGACCTCGGTCACGAGGCCCCAGTCCACGGCTCGGGGGGCCGGGATCCTCTCGTTCAGGAACAGCATCGCGCGCGCCCGACGGTCGCCGACGGCGAGCGGCAGCCACTGCGTGGCCCCGCCGCAGGCCACGGACCCTACGCCCACCCCGACCTGCCCGAGATACACGTGGGAAGCGGCGACAGAGATGTCGCACGCAAGATGGAGTTCATTTCCCCCGCCCACGG
>JASHQX010000106.1 GCA_030038895.1 Thermoplasmata archaeon | reverse complement strand
AGGAGGGCCGGGGCGACCAGGTTCCCCCCCGAGAAGCGGTACGTGGCCGCCATCGCGAACCCGAAGAGGAAGAGGGTGGGGAAGATCAACGGGTACGCTGCCCCGTAGGTCGCGCCATAGTACAGGTGAACCGCGGCGAAGACCACGCTCGTCCACGTGGCGGGCACGAACCACCCGCCGGATCGGCCGCGCCAGTAGCCGAAAATCCACCCTCGGAAGATCGTCTCCTCGAACGCCCCAATGACGAACGAGAACCCGACAAAGAACCAGGGATCCCCGGTCGCCTGCTGGAGCGCCGGGTTCGGGCGGTTGAGCAGCCCGAGCGCCGAGGGGTCGACGAACTCGTACACCACGGCCAGCGCGATGACGACCACGAGCGCGAGGGCGCTCAGGAGACCGTACCATCGAAGGCCCTGCCAGGCGGCCTTTCCGAGATTTTGGCCCCAGTTCTTCAGCGGTCCCCCTCCGACGAGGAAAGCGAACGCAACGACCGGGATGCCGTAGACAACGAAGAGGTCCCCGGGCAAGTTGCCGTAGAGAACCCGAGCGGCGGGAACGCTCTGGGGAACGAAGTACTGGCTGACGATCGCCAGCACGGTGATCACCACGCCGGCGAAGTATCGCGCGAGGGAGACGCGGACGATCTCCCGGGAGGGCGAGGCGGAAGCAACCCCCGACACGGGGACGGGAGCCATCGACCGCGCTTATCTGCCCTTCGGCGGGGGAACGGGGCCGTCGCGACTCGGAGTTCGAAGGGCGTCGGGCTCCGACCGTTCGGCGACTTGGAGGCAGGAGATCAGGTCCTCGAGGGTGTTGCGTGCGCTTGCGGCCGAGGAGGTGTCGAGATGGATCACGAGGTCCGTTCCTTCGACCGACACTCCCACGTACGATGGGTTGTCGGCGGCTACGGCGGCGCGGAGCGCCTCGGCCTCCGAGGGGCTGGCGCACCGTCTCCGGACAACGACCGTCACTCGGTCGCGGGCGGCTTCTTCGCCGCGGACGGGGATCGGCCACCTCCTGCGGGCGCGCCCGCGCCGGGGCCTCGGTCGAGCGCATGCGGGACGATCGGCGCGGTCCTCGAGCGGCGGTCCACCTCGGCCGCGGCCCTCTCGCGCAGGTACTCCACAATCGAGGGCCAGACCTGACCGTCGTCCCGCTCGCGGTTCTCGAAGTTGTGCTCCCCGATAAACCGGTGGAACGCCGCCTCGCTCGCCGCGTCCCACGTACCCGTGAATCGCCCGGTGTAGTAACCGAGGATGCCGAGGTCGTGCTGCAGCCCGCGCGCGACGTCCCCCGTGATCCGGACGAGGGTCGCCGGGTCCTCGCGGTTGAGCATCGTCATGTCGTAGAGATGGAAGATCCGCTTCAGCTCCTCGATCGGAGTGGGGTGGTCGTCCACGCGGACGTCGACCCACCGATCGTTCCCGCCGCCATACCCCCCTTGGGCGCGCACCGCGACGAGCGCGGCCGATTGCATCCCGCGTCGGTCGCCCCCCTCGCGCTGACCCGCGGAGAGCGCCGCGAGCAGTCGGTCGAGGATGTCCCCGCCGGTCGACTCGTAGGCTCGGGCCATCGCGCGGACGACCGCCGGACCGAATAGGATGTTCCCCTGGCAGGTGAACCCGTCCCCCACCTCGTGGCCGGCCCAGTCCATGCACTTGCGGCCGGTGAACGCCGCAGCCTCTCCCTTCGAATCGACTATGCCGAGCTGCCGCTCGTCCCGGCCCGGATCCGCTTCCGTGAGCTCCCGCACGACGTCGGCCGCCCGGCGTCCTCGACGGAGGAGCGAGAGCCCGTCGGGCCCGTACCGCGTGTTGGCGAGCGCCTGGGTCGCGAGGGCCCCGGCCCCGGCCTCCGCGACCGGAACGACCGCGCCGACTGAGAGGAACTTCGACTGGACGGCGATCCCCCACGTCTGGGTCTCCCGCTCATACGCGACGATCGAGAACGTTCCGAATCGAGCGCGTACCATGGGGCTCGCCGACGCGCCGGGACCGCATAAGCGCTCGGCCGGCTCCTCATCGCGGCGTGCCGGAGTCGCCCCCGAGCCTACCGGTCGCGCCGGGCGCGGCCAACCTCGCGCCCCCGGGATTCGAGGTCCCCGAGCAGTTGCTCGACGAGCTCGGTCGCCCGCTCATGATCCTTCCTATCATACGCCCGCTCGGCGGCGTGTAGGCGGGCGAGCTCCCGGTCCACGTCCTCGCCGCGCGAGCGCAGGATTCCGAGGAGACGCGCGGCAAGCACGAGACGGTTCGCCGTCCGATTCTCTTCCCGGGACGGCTCCCTTTCGTCGGTGCCGCGCGGGACGTAGCTGAGGAGTCCCCGCGGCCATTCCGTGACCTCCCCCTCGCCGCGTGCCACGCGGCGACGGGACCGAGCCTTCGGCTCCTCGCTCACACTCGCCTAGCTTTCCCCCACTTCGGCCGGGGCGGGAGCCGCGGGCCCCGGTCGGGCAGAAGGAACCTTGGGGAATGGGGAGCGCTCGTGAAGCGCCTTCCAGACGGCATCGATCCTCTCGTAAAACGCGCTCGAGACCCCCTCGGTACCGAGGAGGGTCCTCGCTTCCTCGAGCCGGGGGAGGAGATCGTCGGTCGGTAGCGCATGGCTGGAGGCCCACGCGAGACACCCGGCGGCGAGCGCGAGCTGGTCGTCGGCGGCCCGGCGCGCGCGCCGCGCCTCACGCTCGGCGGACGGGAGGGCGTGATCCGGATCCCAGTGAGGGGGTATCGGCGCGGGGATCGGGACCCGCAGCCGCTTGAACGGCTCCGGGAGCGTCGGCCAGCGCGGCTCGGCGAATCGGACCGATAACAGGTCGAGGGAAGTCGCGCACGAGGCGTAATCGCCCGAGGCGTAACTCCGCTCGGCCTTATCGTAAGGACCGAGGAGGTCCGGGCCCGGGGAACCCTTCCACACGTCGAGGAGGAGCGCAATCCGGGACGGGGCGAGGCGGCGGAGGGTCTTTTGCTGCGGGGTCTCGGGAACGACCGGCGGCGTCGGGGTCTCGGGGGCCTTCTCGGGGGGTCGGTTGGGCGGGCCCGGCATCTTCGCACGTCCGTGGCGCCCTACAGGAACGCCTCGAACTCCTTCGTGACTTCGGGGTACTTGTCGCGGACCGCTTTGAGGATGTTGTGGACGCTTAGCTTCTGAAGCTGGACGTCCGCGAGGGCGTCAATGATCTTGTCGAACGTCTCGTCGCTCAACGTCACGAGCTTCTCTTTCGCGAGCCAATTACGGTAGAGCTTCTCCTCGAGGCGCGCGCGCCAGCCTTTCTCGTACTTCTGGAGGAACTCCTTCGAAGTGTCGCCCGCCTGCACGGCCTCGGCGGCGACCTGCCCGCAGATCTTGCCCGCGATGCATCCGTTCGCGATCCCGCCGCCCGTGAGCGGGTCGATCATCCGCGCGGCGTCGCCGACGAGCATGATCCCGGGTCCGACCGTCTGCTTGAGCGGCGGGGAGATCGAGAC
>JASHQX010000105.1 GCA_030038895.1 Thermoplasmata archaeon | reverse complement strand
AGACCCCGGGCGACCCCCAGCTGGGGAAGGACGATCGACGCAAGACGAGCCGCCGGTCGGTTCGGCATGCCGACGACCTGGAATCGCACTCGGGCCGGGTTGGAGAGCGGCCCCAGTCGGTTGAAGATCGTGGGGATGCCCAGGAGCTGTCGAGCGGGACCCACCGCTCGGGTCGCCGGGTGGTACAGCGGAGCGTGTAGGAAAGCGAGACGATGCATCCGGTAACTCGCCCGGGCGAAGGAGAGCGAGGTCGTGACGGGAAGACCGAGCGCTTCGAGGAGATCGCTCGACCCGCAGGGCCCGCGAGCGCTCCGGTTGCCGTGCTTGACAACGGTCGTCCCCGTGGCCGCGATTACGAAAGAGCTGACGGTGGAGACGTTGAAGGACGGCCGCGGAGCTCCTCCAGACCCGCAGAGGTCCACCGGCTCGTCACGCGGCGCGAGCGGGAAGGCCCGTGCGCGTCGCCGCATCTCCCGGGCAAATTCAACGAGCTCGATCGCCCGCGGCTCCCGGGAAGCGAGGGCGACCAGGATCGCCACGCGTTCAGCCTCAGCCGAGCCCGCCGCGACGAGGGCGTCGAACGTGGCACGGGCCTCCACGCGGGAGAGGACCTTGGAGTCCAGGAGGCGTCCGAGGATTGGGGCGATCATCGCCGAACCTCCCAAAGGAAGTTCCGGAGCATCTGGGGGCCCTCCCGGGTAAGGTACGACTCAGGGTGAAACTGAACAGACTCGATGGGGCGGGTCCGGTGGCGCAGCGCCATGACCAACCCGTCCTCGCCGTTAGCCGAGACCTCGAGCGAACGGGGCACGGAGGATCGCCGGACGACAAGGGAGTGGTAGCGAGCGGCGAGAATCGGCGAGGGCAGATCCTGGAAGATCCCCCGTCCGTCGTGGGAGAGGCCGGAGAGTTCGCCGTGGACGGGCCGGGGAGCGCGGACCACGTCCGCTCCATAGTGGTCGGCGATTAACTGGTGTCCCAGGCAGACCCCGAGGAACGGGCGCTCACGGTCCCACCGATCGAGGAGGGCGCGGGCGAGCCCGGTGACCCGGCGGTCCCGGGGATGACCCGGCCCGGGGGAAAGGACGACCGCATCCGGGTCAAACCGGACCGCGTCACGCACCGGAATGGTAGACCGGATGCAGCGTACGGTCGCCCCCTCAAGCGCGAGCGCCTGCTCGATGTTATGGACAAACGAGTCCTCGTGGTCGATCAAGAGAACCTTCATCGGGTTCCCCCGACCAGGACGTCCTCCACGTGCGCGAGCTTGACGAGGGTCTCGTGGAACTCCCGTGCGGGGCGAGAACGGTAGACGATCCCCGCCCCCGCGGCCGTGTGCAGTCGGGGCCCGCAGGCGAACGCGGAGCGGATGGTGAGCGCCCAGTCCGCCCGATCATGCGGTCGGAGGAGCCCGACCGCGCCCGCGTACGGGCCCCGCCACGTGCCCTCCTCCCGACGGAGAAGCTCGGTCGCCCGGATCTTGGGAGCGCCGCTCACGGTGCCGGCCGGAAAGGTCGCTGCGAGGACATCCCAAGGGCCGGTCCCGCGACGAAGGCGCGCCCCCACTCGGCTCACGAGGTGCTCGAGGCGAGCGTACCGTACGCGATCCTCGCGTCGCAACAGACGGACCGTTCCCGGGACGGCGACACGGCCGAGATCGTTTCGCGCGAGATCGACCAGCATGCGGTGTTCCGCAAGCTCCTTGGGGTCGCTCTCGAGCGGCAGGCGGCCCCGCCCGACGGTTCCAACCGGCAGCGTTCCAGCGATCGGATTGATCGCCGCGTGACTCCCCTCGACCTCGACGACCGACTCCGGCGAAGCCCCGAGGATCTCCCGGTCGCCGAACCGGAGGAAGAAGAAGTAGGCGTACCGCTCGGAGGCCCGAAGTCGACCGGCCCGATCGAGCAGGTCACTGGGCCGGTCCCAGTCCCGGCGATGCGCCAGGACCACCTGGTACGCTTCCCCATCCCGGATGTCCCGCCGTAGTCGCCGGACGCTCGAGGCAAACCGCCCCCGAGGAAGCGAGTCTCGCCGGCTCGTCCGGATCCTCACGGGACGGCTCGGGGGGACGGGACGACGCGGGAGCGCCCGGACGTGGACGGGAGAGGCGAGGGCAAACTCGCCCAGCGGGAATGGGCATCCCTCGGGAAAATGGCAGAGGGCCGGCTCAAAGAGGCCGATCGCATCGAATCCGAGATAGCCGAGCACCGCCGCGCGTCGCTCCGAGCGCAGGAACTTCTCGGTCCATCTCGACACGTCTCCGATATCGGATCGAGGGGTAATCTGGACCGTCTCTTCGGCTCGGCGGAACCACGCGGAGGAACCCTCGGGACTACCGTCGCGGGGGGCCCGCTCGAAGTATCCCGCCACCTCGGCCGAATCCGCCTCGCGCACGAACTCCCGCCAGGGATCGGTCATGGCCCCACTTCGGTGACCAGAGCGCGGTGCAGATCTCGGAGCACCTCGGGACCCCGGTCCTCGGGAACCGCGATCGACAAAGCCCTCGGGGTGGCGCTGAATCCCTCGGCCCCTTCCACCGCCGCCCGAGGGAGCCGATCGAGGTCGTCGAGGATCCCGTCCCCGATCGCGATGACCAGGGTCACTCGGTGCGGGCCCTCGACCATCGCGGCCGCTTCCCGCGTCACAGGAGCGAGCGCCCGGAGGGCGGTCAGGACGTGAGGGGGTTCGAGGACCAGGCACAGCAGGGCGGACGAAGTGTAGAGCTGGACGATATTGACCCCCGCCGCGGCGAGATGGTGGGAGGCCTCGGCGATGATGCCGGGGCGCTGCCGGCCGCCCGGTACGCGCAGGCGCAACAGGCGCAGCGGCCGCAGCAGCGTGAGGGCGCGGTTCCGGCGACCGGCCCGGCCCGGAGAGATTGTCGTCGCGACCGTCGGATCGTCGAGCGAACGGACGCGCAGCGTGATCCCCTGCGCCCGAGCGGGCTCGATCGTGAGGGGATGGAGGACCCGTGCGCCGAACTGCGCGAGCTCCTCCGCCTCCTCGTAGGAGAGCTCTGGGATCGGTCGGGCCTCCGGGACGATGCGGGGATCGGCTGACAGCACGGCGACGTGTTGCTTGACAAGCTCGACCCGGGAGGCACCGATCAACGCGCCGATCGCCGATGCCGCGTAGTCCGATCCCCCCCGACCCAAGGTCGCGACCCGTCCCTCGAGGCTGCGGCCGAAGTACCCGGTGACGACCGGTACCTCCCCCCGCGCGATCAGGCGGTGGAGGCCACGGCGGACGGGACCCCGGGACCGGTCGAAAAGGATGCAGGACGCTCCGTAGGCATTGTCGGTGATCAGGCCGAGATGGTCCGCCTCGACAGGCACCGCCGGCAGTCCGTCGTTCTGAAGGACCTGGGCGAGCCAGTGCACCGACACTCGCTCGCCCTGGCTGAGCACGCGGTCGATCAGCGGAGCGTCGTGCCCGTCCGAGCGCTCGACCTGCTCGAGGAGACGGCGGAGGCGGTCGACCTGACGGATCCCTGTCGGAGGGAGATCCGGGTGACGTCGCCGCACCTCCTCCACGACCCGCCGATGCAACGTCCCCGAGCGCGGATGGAGGATCGCTTCGCTCAGGAGGTCGGTGATTCCTTCGCGCGCCGAAGCCACCAATACGATCGGCGCCCCCTCGGACCGGGCGGCACGGACCTCCCGGACGACCCGGGCCGGATTCGAGAGTGACGCGCCACCGAACTTCAGGACCACCGGCGCCGCGGACGGACCCACGGCTCTACCCACCTCCGAACCGCTGCGCGTCGCGAGCGAGGGTGTACTCGGCGTTCAGAACGGAGGCCCCCGCTCCCCCGCGAACCGCATTGTGCGAGAGGACGAAATAACGGAGGAGGGGAGGATCCCACCGGATTCGGCCGATGACCGCCGCCATCCCTCGGGCCCTCGCCGGTCGGCCGGCCCAGCGGTCCCTCACCGGCTGGGGTCGGTCGGTCTCGGTGCGAAGTTCGATTGGCGGGTGAGGGGCCGTCGGTAGCGAAAGGTCCGCGAGGGGGTCGAACGACCGCCAGGCCTTCTCGAGAGCCTCTTGGCTGGGGGTCCGGCGTGCCTCCACGGTGACGGCTTCGAGGTGGCCCTCGCGCGTCCCGACGCGGACGCAATGGGCGGCGAAGTGGATCGGTGCGGGGACGACGTGGTGACCGTGAAGCTCGCCGAGCATCCGCGCGGATTCCCGCTCGAGCTTCTCCTCTTCATCGCGCACGAACGGGACCACGTTGTCGGTGATCGCAAGCGAGGGAACGCCCGGATATCCGGCACCCGAGAGGGATTGGTAGGTCGCTACATGGACCGTCCGGGGACGCAGGAGCTCCCGTACGGGCGCGAGCGAGAGCACGAGCCCGGTCGCGGAGCAGTTCGGGTTCGTGACGAGTCTTCCTCGAGCGGCGCGGGGCGGACCGAGCAGCCCGAGATGATCTCCGTTCACCTCGGGCACCAGGAGCGGAACTCCAGGATCCATCCGGTGATCGGCGGCGTTGGAGAAGACGGAAATCCCCCGGCGAGTGAGCTCGATCTCGAGGTCCCCGGCCGTTCCGGAGGGAAGTGCCGAGAAGGCGACCCGGACACCCGACCGGGCCAGGTCTCCCACGCTCCAGCGCCGGATCTTCTCGCTTTCGAG